>JALHSZ010000014.1 GCA_022865485.1 Dehalococcoidales bacterium
AATATAGAGATTGTCGGCGGCAAGGAGCTATTCGTGGAAAGCATCGAGGTGGAATAGATGGAAATAAAGGTAATTAAGGACATCATGGGCGCTAACGAGCAGATAGCGCAGAAGAACCGCCAGCTATTCGACCGCCACAAGGTCTTCGTGGTCAACGTGATGGCATCGCCCGGGGCGGGCAAGACCAGCCTTATCCTGGAGACTATCAGGAGGCTCAAGGGCAAGGTCAAGGTCGGCGTGGTCGAGGGCGACATCAGCTCCAGCCTGGACGCCGAAGCCATAAGCAAGGAGGACGTTCCCGTCGTCCAGATAAATACGGGCGGGGAGTGCCATCTCGACGCCAATATGACCTCTACTGCCTTGGGCAGCCTGCCGCTGGAGGATATTGAGCTGCTGCTTATCGAGAACGTGGGCAACCTGGTCTGCCCCGCCGAGTTTAAGCTGGGCGAGGACCGTAGGGTCTTAGTCTCCAGCACCCCTGAGGGCGACGACAAGCCCTTTAAGTACCCGCTGATGTTCCACGAGGCGGATGTCGTGCTCATCAACAAGATTGACCTGCTGCCCTACCTTAAGTTCGATGTCGATGCCTTCGCCAAGACCATCAAGGGGATAAACCAGAAGGCAAAAATCTTTCCCCTCTCCTGCACCACGGGCGAAGGGGTTGACCAGTGGGTTGACTGGCTGCTGGGGCAGGTCAGGGGCTAGGCTTTCGGGTGTTGACGCTATTCAACGCCAGGTAGTATACTCCCCCATAGCTTGCGACCCAAGATTAGTGGAGGTAATAATAAATGGAAAAACAATGGCAGGAGTTAACCCCGGCGGAGAAGCAGGAAGCACTGTTCCAGCGCTGGCTTTCGCCCAAGGACCCCCAGGGGAAGGATCTCAAGTTCCAGAGCCCCAAAGCCGAGAAAGCCTACAAGGAGAGGGTAACCAGGTTAAAGGACGCCATCCAGCTTAAGAAAACGCCCGACAGGGTGCCGGTGCTGCCCATACTCGGCTTTTTCCCGACCTTCTATGCCGGCGTAACTCCTCGGGAAGCCATGTACGACTACGATAAGCTGGCTAAGGCCAGCAAAAAATACCTCCTGGACTTTGAGCCGGATGTGAACTCTGGCATCGGTATCGCCACCCCGGGTAAGGTCTTCGATATCCTTGACTACAAGCTATACGCCTGGCCCGGCCATGGAGTTTCCCCCAATCACACCTACCAGTGTCTCGAGGCGGAATACATGATGGCTGACGAATACGACGCCCTGATTCAGGATCCGTCCTATTACTTCACCACCACCTACTTCCCGCGCATATTCGGTAAGCTGGAAGCCTTCAAGATGCTGCCCAATCCGTCCACCATGCAGGAAATCCCGTTCGTCGGTCCCAATGTTATACCCTATGGCCTGCCCCAGGTTCAAGCTGCCTACAAAGCCCTCTTCGAAGCCGGGGAGGAAGCCTTGAAATGGGTGGGGGCAGTGGGTGCTTTCGCCACCGAGATGGCGGCGCTGGGCTTTCCCGGAGGCGCCGGCGGCTTCACCAAGGTGCCCTTCGACGTAATCGGCGATACCCTGCGGGGGACGCGGGGGATAATGGTGGATATATACCGCCAGCCCGACAAGGTATTGCAGGCCGTGGAGGCGCTGACGCCCTTGATGATTAATATGGGGGTAGCGGCGACACAGATGTCGGGCAACCCGCTGGTGATGGTACCGCTGCACAAGGGCGCCGACGGCTTCCTCTCGGATGCGCAGTTCAAGAAGTTCTACTGGCCCAACTTCAAGAATCTGCTCATGGGGTTGATTAACGAAGGCTGCGTCCCGCTGCCCTTCGTCGAGGGGAGCTACAACACGCGCCTAGAGGTTATCCAGGATATACCCAAGGGCTCTAGCTTCTGGACTTTCGACACCTCCGACATGGCTAAAGTCAAGAAGACACTGGGCAAGGTCGCCTGCATCGGCGGTAACGTACCCACCGACCTGTTGGCCGTAGGCACGCCCCAGCAGATAAAGGACTGCGTCAAGAAGCTCATCGACGATTGCGCCGAGGGCGGTGGCTATGTCGTGGCCAACGGGGTTTCCGCCGACGAAATCAAGCCGGCAAACCTCAAGATGATGATTGACTTTACCAAGGAGTACGGCGTCTACAAATAGTCGCCTGGCTGTCTAAAAGCTATAGCTCGACATCTGGCCCGGAGAATCTTACTTTCTCCGGGTTACTTTTTTGACGACGCCTTCTCGGGCTCCTTCTTGTATATGGAGGTATGTACCCCGGAGATGTCGGCGCCCACATAGCTGTATCCGGTATTCTCGCCTACCTCGTTGGGGTCGAAGGCTTTCTTCAGCTTGCCGAACCATATATGGTAGTTGGATACGTGTTTTCCGATTTCATCAATAGGCAGGACGCCCATTGCTGGCACCGCGAAGCAGCCGTCTAGAGCCCTCTTTCCCACCTTCCCCAGCCATTCCTGTACGGCTTTCGACGATTTTTCGTCGTAGGGATTAAATCGGCAGAATATTTCCGTGTGCCCCAGGTGCCCCTGTTCCTCTCCCCAGCCGAATTGCTGCCCGTCATCGGCTATGACTAGGCCCTTCTTTATCAGCTCCCTCTTCAGTACCGCCGCTTCTTCCAGCCACCTCACATGGTTATCGTATCTCTGGCCCTGCACCATCATCGAAGAGAACGCCCCACCGGCGCGGAACGTCTCTCGGATAGAGGCACAAACCCGCGTGCACTGGAAGAGCAGGGTTGATTCGACAGCGGGGTCTTCGACCGTTTTCAGGGACTTCCCGCCGGTTTCCTTTATTATTTGCGCCAGCACCTTCTTCTTGTAGGCAAAGTCTTCCGGGAAGTTGCCGGCGATTATGACCATGAAACCGGGCCCCTGTACCTCTTTGGTGAATTTGTCCAGGGTAGCAAAATCTTCTTCATTACTGGTCGTTATGTTGGAGGATACCATCGATGGGCAAAAGCCCATGAGCTCGAAGGCTATTTCACTTTCACCAATCTTAAGTTCCGCTTCGACCAGCTTCTCAATTGATGGGAAGGAGAAATAGCGCACCATCATGTTCAGGTCTGATGGTTTCTGGCTGAGGGTGTAACGCGGTGATGACCCTTCCAGCGGATACACCGAGGGCCCCGGCCAGTGATAGACCTTGGTCGCCTGTTTGGTTATGACACCCCCGCCCCTGAGTATGCCTCTTAAAGACGGCCCCGGCCCGTCACCGCAGAACCACTCGTCCGAAGCCCCCAGCGTCCCTAACCTGATTATCTCCCCTTCATCGGTTACCCATTCCGTCGCCAGGTCGTTGCGGTCCCCGGTGCTCGTGGTCAACCCCATATGGCCATGGCCGGACATGGCGAGCGCGGTGCAGGTAGAGCCCGACCCCTTTACATTACAAATCATGCCCCTCTTGAATAGCTCGCCTTGCAGCTCTGCCGAGATTACGTAAGGCTCGACCACGGCATACATGTTTTTCTCGTTGATTTCGATGATGCAGTTCATCCTTCTCAGGTCTAAAAATATGAAATCGTAGGTGGGGGGCATAAATGACCAGCCCGTGCTTTGGGCTTTGAACGGTATCTTGTGTTTGTTGCACAGCTTGACGACGGCGGCAACCTCTTCCGTGTCCCCGGGAAGAACCACGGTTATATTCGGCGAACGATAAGCGTCTTTTATGGCCGGGTCATCGGAAATATTCTCCTCCCCCACCACATCTTCGAATTCCTTATATACATCTTTGCTTATAGCCATGATTCATTGACCACCTTTCTTAGATTGCCTTCTCAACCAGTTCGACGATATCGTAAACCTTCAGGGCGCTGCCGCTCTTTTTGATGGCTTCGTTGAAGTTTTTCTCGCACCACGGACAGGCGGTAGCGATGGCTTCCGCCCCGGTGGACTCGGCTTCTTCGATCCTCTCTTTTGCGGTCCACATGGCGAACTCGGGGTTGGACTGGTTAACGCCGCCGCCAGCCCCGCAGCACCAGGCGTATTCCTTAATCCTGTCCATTTCGGCAAGTTTCAGGCCGGGAATGCTCTTGATTACCTCTCTCGGAGGTTCATAAACGCCGTTCGTGCCCCGACGGTATTCCTTGGGAGGGTCGAAGACGAACTTGTAGCCCGGTATCCTCTTCCCTTCCCAGTGTATCCAGGGCTCGCCCAGTCTGCCCAGATAGCAAGGGTCGTGATAGGTGACGGTCATATTCACTTTCTTGTTCAGCTTGAGCTTGCCTTCTTTAATCAGGCGGGCAAGATATTCGGTGATATGCACTACCTCCAGCTTGCCCTTGAGATTGTATTTGTCGTAGAGTACCTTGAAGGCCTGATAGCCGGCGGCGCAGCCCGTTACCAGCGTTTTTACGCCGGCTTTCTTAAGCATGGCCATGTTCTTTTTAGCCTGGTTAAGGAAGTCTTCTTTGTAGCCCATCTGGAAGGCCCGGCCGCCGCAACAGCTCTCGTTTTCGTAGCCGATACCGAAGTCGACGCCGGCTTTCTTCAGTATCTTGGCCGTCGCTTTGGCCAGCTTCTGGTAGTTCTTGTCATAGCTCGTCAGGCAGCCGACATGATAGTATACTGCCACCTTTTCTTTGGTGGCGTCTTTAAGGCCAAGCCCTTCGGCCCAGGCGGCGCGCTTTCCCCTTGCGCCCGGCACCATCGTACCCTGCTTGCGCAGGCTGTTGATTACCTTTTCCAGGGCGGGGTGGGTGTGACCTTCCTCGACACACTTGATGCGAAATTCGTTGATGGGCAGGAGTACTTCCATGTCCATGGCATATTTACAGGATATATCACAGGCGCCGCACATCTGGCAGTTATAGACTATATCAAGGAGTTTATCGGTATATTTAAATCCTTTAGTCAACATTTCCTTGGCGATAAGCAATCGGCCGCTGCCTGAGTAGGCGTGGAAATTATACTTGGCGATGCTGGGACACGCGTAGGAATGCTCGATTCCCTTCACCTTTTGCAGGGGTATATGTTTGCAAGCCCCGCACCGGCAACACATCTCTACATCGCCACGGTAATCTTCTATTGCCATCTTGGCTCCTCCCTGAATTTATTCATACGAGTCTTCTTACCCGTACCTTAAAAGCAAAGTTTCCCCGGATTCATAACCCTGTTCGGGTCCAATATCTCCTTAACCCTGGTCAGGGCTTCAACATAAGCCGCATCTCTATTCACAATCATCCGGGCGCTTTTATCATAAGGCCTCGAGAAGAAGGCGCCCGTCGCCATCAGGACATTGACGGCTTCGGCGGATAACTCCTCGACATGATTCAGCTCACCCGGGTTTTGGGGGTCGTAGAACAGGTTGAATTCGCAGTGGCAGTTGGCGCCCTGTACTATCGGCTGGAGGTAAATGCCCATATCGGAAGCGGGGTAACCGAATTCATTAGCCAGCTCATACATGACGCTGATTTGGCCTTCGAGCTTATCATAGGTGGTGATAAAGAATATATCGTGGCAGGCTCCTTTATAGCGAAGCTTCCAGTAGGGTTCGTCGGAGGGCCGCCGCACCGTTTTCAACATTTCGGCGGCTGAAACTCTACCGACGGCTCTTACCGCCTCCACTCCTATCCGATTGGTTATATCCGAAATGCCCTTTATCTGGGAACTTACCCTGTCTTCGGGGAAATAATCATAGCCGGCTACGTTAAAGAAAAGCACCCAGGGGGGTGAACTGTCCTTCAAGTCAGCGTAATCTCCGGGCCATTTTTTCGCCATGATAGCCGCCAGGTTAGAATTATTGAGCACGAGGCACTCGTTGACCAGTCTCAACCTTATCAGCCAGTGAACCAGCTCAAAGAGCTTATTAAGGTCTGAGGAGCCGACCAGGAAAGGCTCTTCAAGTTTGGGGAGCAGTTCGCATCGGAGCGATGCCCAGGTTACGATACCCATCGTCCCCTGCGCCCCTTGGATAAGCCTGTTCCATTGTGCCGGGCCAGGCCCGTACGGTGTCTTTTGTGCCCCGCCGGCTGCCCACTGCTCCTCGATTGTCCCCGGCCCAGCGGCCTGACCGGTCCGGAACATCTCGCCGCTCCCGAAGACTACCTCAACACAGGCCAGCGGGTCCGATATATCCCACTGATACTTGGGCATTACCACAGGCTCTCTTTCCAGCATACTGCCGACAACAGTCTTTGACTTCCTTGGCAGTAAAGGCATATTGAGCCTGAGCCCTTCTTTTTCTACCGCTGGTATCAATTCCCCAAAGGTTACGCCCGGCTCAACCATGGCAACCCGGTGAGCCCGGTCAACCCTGATGACCTTTTTCATTTTAGTTAAATCTACGATAACGGCTCCTCCAGTGCCGGGAACGGTGTCACCCCGAAAGTGGGGAGGCCCTGAACTCACCGGCACCAGCGGCGTTAGAGTCTCATTAGCCAGCTTGACCAGCTTAGCTATGTCGTCGCCGTTTCTGGGTTTGACCACGTAGTCGGGCTTTATCGTGTTAACAAAGCTCATATCCCTGGAGTATTCTTCCAGTATTGCCCGGTCATGGCTCACGTTGCCGGCGCCGACTATCTTAACCAGCTTCTTTTCATCAATCATTTATGCCTCCTCTCAGCTTGTGGCCAGATTTATGGCTAATCTTTGAAGGGTTCGGGGGGTGGTGGGGGGAATATGTTTATCCGATAGCGGCTGTAGGGCAGGTAGTTGGTGGCCGGTTTGTCGGGTGAGTTCCCCGGTGCTCCAGCGATACTGCCGGTAATCGGCTCTTCCACCCAGCCCTTGTCCAGGGGACACATGTAGGCGATGCGGTAGGCGAGCCTGAAGAATTTCCACTCGCCGTCTTCCTTGACATAATCCATATCGTACTTGCCCAGGCACAGCAGGCAGTCCATCTTGTTCTCACGCCGCATGCTGACGCTGCCGTGTGAGAACCACACCCCTTTAGCCTTCGTTCCATCCTTGTTTATCTCGATGATGGGGTTGCACGTCATGTGCACCGCCAGCCAGCCCGGCGAGTGCGTACGTTCTTCGCTTAAGACCGTCGTCCAGAAGCGTTTGACCCCTTTAATGCCCTCATAGATGCCGGCGTCCTCGATATCCATGGAGACGCCGGGCGTCTTCTGGGCGAAGAGGGAGGGTATTTCCGAGTTGCGGAGCATGAAGTAGAGGTGGGCGTAGCGGGACTGGAGTTTCCAGATTTCGAGGTAATCCTTGACCTTGGATAGTTCGGCGACCTGTTTTTTGAGTTGGGCGACATCGGACTTAAGGTCTTGACTCATTTTTCCTCCTGTCGGCCTGGTGAGAATTGGGGTGGGGAGTTACTAAGTGCTTATTATTTACCCTTATCCCCCGAATGTCAATAACTCGTTATAAAATGCGTTGACAAAGTCGGGTTAAAAAACTATTATAGCCACAGTCGTGTCCCGTTCTATCGTTATATTTTAGCCGTTATTCACGAAGGCAAATAGAAGGAGGGTACATCAAAATGGCCGAGACCAAGTACGGGAAGTACATTATCAGAGAACCCTTAGAAAAAGGAATGGCGCCGATGTTACACATCTGCGCTGAAGATGGTTGTGCTGGGGCCGAGTTTCCCAACTTTCCGGTTGAAGTACAACTACTTTGCATCACCCAACCGCTCACATTTCCCCATCCGCCCCACGTCCACGATGCCGACGAAATCTTTTTCATCTTCGGCAGTAACCCCCAGAATTACTACGACTTCGACGCCGAAATCGAGATATATTTGGGCGAGGAAAGAGAAAAACATATAATTAACTCCACATCCATTGTCTACATCCCTAAGGGATTAGTACACGCTCCGATTGCCATCAAGAAGGTGAATAAACCTATTCAATGGATGCATATTCTCTTTAAATCTAAATACGCAATGTCAGTAGGTGACGTTTCACAACACCCTAAGCACCCTCGTGAGCGCTTTTCAACCGAAGAGATTAAAAAGCTGAAGGGTGGCTAGCTCTCGTATTCCTGCCTCAACTCCTCTACCGTCCTCTGGAACTGCGCCTTTTTCTCCTCCTCGCTTAAGCGGTGCAGCGGCGGCACCCATTCCATGTCCTTGAGGTTTTCCATCAGCATGGGCAGCGAGTCGTAGGGGAAGGAGAGGAGTATTAAGCCTTCGGAGAAGCCCGTTTTGGCTTTGAAGTGAGCCGCGGAGGACTCGAACCTCCAACCGGCTGATTAAAGGATTGAAGACGCCCTTCAGTCGTGAGTAGCGGGTGAATATTTTATCTGGGGCGAACTTGGAGAATTACGCCTTCTCTAATTCCGGCTTTTCTTTCTTGATGAAGTGGACAGATGCATACCGGCACGGCCTCTGGTTGGTCGGCAATTTCAGGAATTTGTCCACTTCCTCTTCGCCGATGACCGCTATCGTGCCAAATCTGTCTTGTATGTCCTGGGCAAAGGCACAATGACCACACTCATAGTTGCGGTCGCAAAGTCGATAGGAGACGGCACCGAGTTCGAGCCACTGATGTTCCTGACCACTTTTCCCCTTGGCCACTTCCCCGAGCGCAGCTCCAATAAGCTTTTCTAAATCACCAATCTTAAAAGGCTTCACCAGATAGTCAACGAGTCCTAAATTGCGCGCTTTATCCAGCGTTTCTTTTGAAGGGTAAGCAGTGATGATTACCCCTTTGGTCCCCGGTTTAAGCTCTTTGGCTTGCTCAAAAACCTGTAAGCCATCGATACCCGGCAGCCTCAGGTCGAGAACAATAACGCCAAACTCTTCTTTCTTGACTCTTTTCAGGGCCTCCTCCCCGCTATCGACACACTCAACATCGTAGCCATCCTCTATGAGCCAGTCCCTCAGGCTTTCCCTTACTATCGCCTCATCCTCTACGAGTAAGACCTTCTGTTTCTTTGCCGCCATTGTTCCCTCCTTCTTCTTGGTGCACTGGCAAGTAGACGATAAAGTTGGTTCCCTTTCCTTCTACGCTCTGAACATCTATTTTACCACGATGGCGCTGGATAATTCCATAGGATACAGCCAGACCCAGGCCTACTCCTTTTACTTCCTTCTTGGTGGAGAAGAAGGGGGTGAAAAGCTTGCGCATATTCTCGGGGGAAATGCCATAGCCTGTGTCCTGAACCTCCATCTTTAGCTGGCCTTTGTCAAGCGAGGTGCGAAGGGTCAATTTGCCTCCCCCGGGCATTGCCTGAATAGCATTGACGACAAGGTTAGTGCAAACCTGCTGGAGCTGGTTGGGGTCAGCGGTGAGTTTCGGCAGGGAGGAGTCAAGCTCCTTTATCACCTCGACCTTGTTTAGTCGAGCGGAATAAGCCGCCAGCTCAAGGACGCGATTAATGATATCGTTAAGGTCTGTTTCGATTAGTGCTGGAGCCGACTGCCGGGCAAAGTCCAGGAGGTTGCGCACCAGTCCGGTGCTGCGGATGAGCTCTGATTCCATTTTCGCTAGATAGTCACGAGCGGACTCCTTGGAGAATTTGTCGCTGTCAATTCTTTTAATCAGCAATTGGGTATAAGTAAGGACGCCAGACAGAGGGTTATTAACCTCATGGGCAATAGAAGCCGACAACTGACCCAGTGAAGATAGCTTCTCGGATTGTATTAGCTGTTCCTGGCTGTCCTTAAGCTGTTGCGTGTATTCGTTAAGCTTCTGGTAAGCAGACTTCAATTCGGCATTGGTCTTCCTTTCCCTCTCGAAGCGGTTTAGCTCTGTGGCTATGAAGAGACCGATGAGGGCCGCAAGGACAACAAAGACCAGTGCTCTAAGTAGGGGGTTGGGGTAGGTTGAGAATAATAAAGCACGGGGCAGCACAGCGGCCAGGAAAATAAGCGAAGTGATGATGCTGCCTCGAACTCTAAAGGCTAAGGCTGCGTAGACTATGGGAATGAGGAACAGCGCTCTATTCACATCGTGAACGCTAGTAAAAAAGCTGTTGCTAAAAAAGGGCAGGCTGGTCAGAGTGGTCTGGTCTACATAGTATTGGAAAATACACAACACCATCAGGGCGGCAACTATTAATAGATGACGGTTGAACCAGCCCTTGTTAGTATCTGCTTTCCATTCAGCCGCCCTGGCCACTATACTATCTTCCCAGTACCGCTGAATGCTCTTTAAAGTGAATTTGGCTGTCATCTCACGGCTCCAAGGTCATACTGAAGGGTCAGGATGCTCAAGATAATTCTTCAATCTGCTTCTCGACAATTTGGGTAAACGGAGAACTGTCGGTGAGGGTGATGAACTTTTTAAGATCGTCTAGGGCTTCGGTTTTACTGCCTAGACTTCGATATGCCATACCTCTACTCAAGAAGGCAAGAGGCAGGTCAGGCTCCAGTTGGATCGCCAGGTTACAATCATTGATGACCAGGTCATATTGACCCTTCATGCTATAGGCACTGGCTCTATTGATGTAGGCAATATAAAGGTGCGGGTCAAGTTGGATGGCTTTGGTGCATTCGGAAATTGCCATGTCATATTGACCGTCATTTAGGTATGTATTGGCTCTATTAACATGTGTCTGAGAAAAATCGTTCTCAGTCTGCATGGCTTGGTTAATCCTTGTTTGTATTAGGACTACGCAGAGTGTCTAGCTATAATGCCATTCTATGGGTCTTGAGAATCTTTGTCAATGACCTGAGTCCATCAGGGGTTATCTCAAACAAGGGGATTTGAGTGTGAGCCGCCAGCGAGTCGAACGCTGAACCTGCTGATTAAGAGTCAGCTGCTCTGCCAGTTGAGCTAGCGGCCCAGGCTATCTGGGCCAGGACCTTTTGCTAACATTTTGCTAACATCCTCGGCAATTACCCCCGGTGCCAGCATCTCGTCGAAGCTCTCTGCGGCTCTCTCCTGTAATCCAGGCAAGACATGGCTATAAGTGTCAAGGGTGATACCAATGTTAGCGTGCCCCAACCTTTCACTTACTATTTTAGGATGTACGCCGGCTTTTAGCAAGAGGGTGGCATGAGTGTGTCTAAGGTCATGAAAGCGGATATGAGGCAGCCCGGCTTTCCTAAGCACTTTAGCAAAGGTATGGCTGACCACACCAGGGTCAAGAGGCTTACCGCCAGGATGGCTGAATACGAGATCGCTATCAGCCATTGGTTCCCCTATCAAGATTCTTTGCACTTGCTGGTCGACCCTATACTGACGTAATGTTAGTACGAGAGAGGGTGATAACGCTATCCGGCGCCGGCTGCCAGAACTCTTAGGCTCTACCATCTTGCAAACCCCAGAGCGCTTATACAACGCCTGGACTACAGATAGGGAGGCCATATCAAGGTCTATATCACACCACCTTAGCCCCAAGAGCTCCCCTAAGCGCATCCCAGTGTATAATGCCGTGTAAAACAGTATATAGTAAGGTGTCCCTTGAGTGGCTTCTAGAAACTTTGGGATGTCTTCAAGAACTAGGGTTGCCATATTCTTGCGTTCAACTCGTGGGGGGTCTACCGCCTTAGCTATATTACGACCAAGCAGCCCCATCTTGACAGCGTGGCTTAATGCCTCAGAGAGAATGCGATGATGATACTGCACAGTTCGCGCAGCGAGGCCGCCTTTTCCATCGGTACGACCCTTTGTAAGAGCCTGACTGTAGTAATTCTGTAAGTGCTGTGGCTGAAGTTGGGTCAGAAGTATTCTCCCTAGGAAAGGAGTTAGGTGCCGCCGCACCTCAGATTGGTAACTCTCTGCCGTCCGGGCTGAGCAGTGCATGGCGACATAGCTCTGGCACCATTGCTCCAGCCACTGACCTAGTGTAATACGACTGGATTTGACATAGCTACCTACTTCTAACGAGTGTAGCAGGTCCCTTAACTCTCTCTCCGCATCTCTCTTGGCCCCGCGAACTGTTAGGGTTTGTTGCCTACGTTTCCCCGTCTCAGGGTCGCGCCCAAGATCTACCCAGAGAGTCCATGAGCCTTTTGACCGTTGCCTAATATGTCCTTTCATCCCATTCCCCTTTCTTCGGTCTATTCTCTTACTTCTGCCGGGGGAAGCTCGTTCTGTGGCAGAGGACAATGACTACATCTCCTTTCTAGTAAAGTCTGGTGTAGTTTAGATGGAATCAGCATATCTTCAAGCCGTGAGTATATGTCTGTCAACTCATCTCGACTATGCCGGAGAGCTTCCAAAGATTCTCTTGTTGCTGCACCACGAAAAAGCCACAGGCCCACGTCTTTAGGCGTCTCAAGTTTGTCTGGAAGTCGGGGAAGGCTCTCACTTTCCTGGGACCCGGATAACCGTAAGCCTTCCTCTAGGCCAGATTCAAACAAGTTTAAAGGTATCCTCTTATTCTTTAGCTGCTTGACCAGTTTCTGGCAGTTCTCGTGTTTTCTTGCTGCTAGCTGTTCCCACATCTCTATCTGTTCCCACAAGCCGGGCAAATGCTCTTTTAAGTCTTCAACTATTACTTTTGCCTCCCGCTCTGCTATACGTTGTCTAAACCAGTCAGAACTCCGTAGGGGTGCTTCAGCGAGAAGAGACAGCCGTGTCGAAATCCTCTCAGGTAGGTCTAGTTCCATATTCGGCTTTGAAACGGGCATAGGCACATTGGGAGGAGGTATGTATAGTGGCCATAGCATCACTGGACGAGCAGCAAGTTCAAGTAACTCCAAGGCCGCTTCCTCTAACATCTGCAAATGTTGTCGCAGGGTTGCCACACGTACCTCCCGAAGCGTAGCAGCGCCTTCCTGTATCTGATGCTGCCCATCAAACTCTTTCACTACTTTGGCTACAAACCTTCGGTCGTATCCTTCGTCGAGCGCAATTTGCCTATAGCTATCGCCTCGCCGTTTCCTTCTACTCCAGCGGAAGGCAATCTCATCACTAACCTTGTATGTTCGCCTACTCATATGTTTATGCCTTTTGGAACATAATAATGTGCCATATGGTGACTTTCTTGACAGGATTTTAGCACACGTGGTAGGTTTTGTCAATACCAGCGATAACCAAGGAGAAAAAGAATGGACGAACGAAGAGCCACACTCACCGTAACAGAGACAGCAAAACTCCTGGGGATCGGCAGGCAGCTTGCCTACGAAGGGGTAAAAACTGGGCAAATTCCAGTCATCAAAGTTGGTCGAAGGCTACTAGTGCCCCGCGCCGCTGTGGAAAAGCTGCTTGAAGACCCCAAACCCCTGAACTTTGCATCCGGCAGGCAAAGCCGAGGCTAAGTACCCAGCTATTTGGGGCTATGGGTAGAGAGGCTAGAGGGCTCCTTGAGCTATATATGGGTAGTGCCCTCCCTAAGAAAAGGCCGGGTGGCACCTATAGTGGAAGTCAAAGAGTAGCGGTAAACATCTGATGAAGACCTATCTTGAGCCAAACGAGGTAGAGCCTATGGAGAAAATGGCTGCATGCTTTTGTGACAGGCTGCTCATCAAGCTACTTTTCCGGCTGGGCTGCCGCATTAGTGAGGCACTAGCTTTGAAGGTTGAGGATATAGACTTTGAGCAGGGTACGGTCACCATTGAGCATCTGAAGACTCGCCTAGAGCTCTGCTGCCCGAAGTGCGGGGCAAGGCTGGGTAAAAGCCATAAGTTCTGCCCAACCTGCGGAAATAGCGTCGAAAAGGCAGTAGCCTGGGAAAAAGAGCACCGCCGGGTGAGGACCTTACCCATTGATAGCGACACCCTGCAGATGCTGGCTGACTTTATCAGGAGAGATAAGACAAAGGGTCTTATCTTTCGAATTAACCGTCATCGTGCCTGGCAGATTGTGAGAGAGTGTGCCGAAAAAGCGGGATTACCTAAGCTGGTAAACCCTGAGACCGGAAAGATACACAACGTCAGTCCGCACCGACTGCGTGATGCTTTTGCGGTTCACGCGGTGAAGCTAAACGATTCTGGAGACGGTCTTCGACTGCTTCAAGAGCACCTTGGTCACCAGAGCTTTAACACAACGGCGAAATACCGAAAAGTGGCCGGCGAAGAACATAGAGAGTGGTATCAACGCCTGTGGGAGAAAGAAAAGTCATGACGCTGCCACTCAGACCACAGCATGGTGGCTTTCTCCGCCCCTTTGGCTGCGGGCAGTTTGTCCGGGAATTCCTCCTAGGCCATGGCCCATACGGCTCGCCGAAGATAGACCCTGATGTCGGCGCTCCTCAGGCTGATATCTTCCACCACTACAAGATGGCGCTGATAAGAGCTACGGCATTCGATAAAGCTACAAGGGTGGAAGAGAAGAGAGCCAGGCGGGAGAAGTGCTCAATCGACCCGGAGAATATCCAAGGACTTGCCGAAAGATACTTGGCTCGCATGCCCTACAAAGCCCAAGGTTGCCGTTTCCACTCTTTTGTCGTCTACTTCTCAAACCTTCAAAGGCTGGGCTGGGTTGAGGAAACGGGCAGGGAAGAGCCGTCGGCCTTTCAAGACCACTACCCGCCAGGTCCACCCCGCCGGTATTTCCGCCTCACCGAAAAAGGTAAGTCCGCACCGGATTATCTTTGGGCTGACCCCAGAAAAGCGCTCTATAGCTGATAGCGCCAGGCTGGGACGAAGCTTAAAAGCCAGTCTCAAGCCCCAGAATAGGATTCTGAGCCTCTTTATGTACCACCGAGAGTCATTCATTGTGCTTCCTATTGGTTAAACAATTGCCGTGCCTGATAACAAAAAG
>JALHSZ010000015.1 GCA_022865485.1 Dehalococcoidales bacterium
CATTCCCGCCAGGATGGCCAGCATTACTGATGCCGCCATCACCGAGCCAATCTGTCCGCCGGTATTGGCGCCTATGGCGTGCCACAGCAGGAAACTCCTCGGGTTTGCCTTCTGCCCCTCTTTCTGCACCACTCGGGAAGACATCGGAAATGCCGAGGTACCGGCAGCCCCGATCAGGGGGTTTATCTTGCCCTTACTAATCACCCGCATCAGCTTCCCCAGCAGGACGCCGGCTACCGTGTCCAGAGAGATCGCGACCAAGCCCAGTATGAATACCAGGATTGTCTGCCACTGCAGGAAATTACCGGCGAGCATCGCCGAGCCGATGCAGATTCCGAGGAGGAGAGTCACTATATTGACCAGGGCACCGGAAGAGACGTCAGCTAACCGGCCGACTACCCCCGATTCCTTGAGTAAGTTCCCCAGCATCAACATGCCCATAAGAGGGGCACCCATCGGCGCAATCAGCATGCATATTAAGCCAGCGACGATGGGGAAAAGAACCTTGACCCGCTTGGATACCTTCTTCTCCCCGTAAGGCATCACTATAGCGCGTTCCTTCTTGGTAGTTAGCAGCCGCATAATCGGCGGCTGGATGATGGGCACCAGAGACATATAAGAATAGGCAGCTATAGATACTGCCGGCAGCAGTTGGGGGGCATATTTCGAGGTAACATAGATAGCCGTGGGGCCATCACAGGCACCGATTACGGCGATTGATACCGCTTCCTGTCGGGCAAATCCCAGTGACAAAGCCAGCAGGAGGGTAATAAAAATCCCGAACTGCCCGGCCGCCCCGAAGATGAGCACACTGGGGTTGGCTAACATCGGCCCGAAATCTATCATTGCCCCCAGCCCGACAAAGATAAGGCAGGGGAATATCTCGGTGAGGATACCGGCCTTGTAGATGATATTGAGCACGCCGCCCTCGTCGCTGGCGGCAAGCCCGGCGAGAGGCAGATTGCCCAGAATCACGCCAAAGCCGATAGGGATAAGGAGCAGCGGCTCCATGCCTTTGGCTATCGCCAGATAAAGGAGGACACACCCCACCAGTATCAGGAAGCCGCTCTGCCAGGTGAGATGGCTAAAGCCTGAGACCAGGGCCGAAAAAATATCACTCCACGACATGTAAACTCCTCACTAGACTAGTCCTGATTTGCTACCCTTATTTGCCTTCTTTCTTCTTCTCTTCCTTATAGGGGAAGAGCCTGTCCATGAGCCTGATTACCAATGTCAGAATATAAAGGGTGATGAGGGTAACCCCCATCCCGGCTAGGGTCATCGTCAAGCCAAAAGCCCAGTCCTTCATAATTCACCTTACCTAGAACACAATATTATTACAAAAATCATAGAAATGTAAATGCGGAGTTCTACTTCGGCTGTTTCTTTGGTTTCTCCTTTTCGGCCGGATTCTCAAGGGCTGGTGTTTTTTCCTTCTTAGGCAGAACGATAGACAATACTACTGAACCCCCTAGAATGGCTATCACTACCCCTAAGGAGATTAACACCGGTATCGGGAAGACATCGCTGAGTAACATCTTGACGCCGACAAAGGCAAGGACGGCGCAGACACCGGTGGAAAGGAAACGGAAGATGTAAAAAAGCCCGGCCAGGGCAAAGAAAAGGGCGCGTAGCCCCAGAATAGCAAATATGTTAGAGGCGTAAACGATGAGAGGGTCAGTGGTAATAGCTAATACGGCCGGGACCGAGTCCGTAGCGAACATTATGTCCATGGTCTCAATAGCGATCAGGACGATGACAAGGGGCGTGGCAATAAGTAAGCCGTTCGTCCGCTTAAAAAATTTGGCACCCTCATATTCCGGCGCCACCCGCATGATTTTTCGGGCGAAGCGGACTATCGGGTTCTTTTCCGGCTCAACCTCTATCTCTTTTTGCGTCATCAGCTTGATAGCGGTGTAGATAAGGAAAGCCCCCAGGATGTAGATAAGAAAATGGAATCTCTCAATCAGGGTAATCCCGGCAAAGATGAAAATACCCCGGAAGAAGATGGCGCCGAGGATACCCCAGAGTAAGACCTTCCGCTGCGCCTCACGAGGTACCGCAAAATAGGTGAAGATGGCTAAAAAGACAAAGAGATTATCCACACTCAGGGAATACTCGACGAGATAGGCGGTGGTGAACAGAATCCCCTTCTCATGTCCCAGATAGAAATAGATAACGGCATTAAAGGCGAGGGCTAAGGCGACCCAGAACCCGACCAGTTTCAGGGATTCTTTGAGCGGGATGACATGAGCCTTGCGCTGGAAGATAAAGAGGTCAAAGACCATTGCCAATACAAAAATAGCGATGAAAATTGGCCAGAGGTAGGTCTCGTTCATTACTATTGTACTCTCTTTACTAGATGCCAGGCCCACACTCTGGAGCTCGTACCATTAAGACGGGTGCCCGGGCAGAATGGACAATACGGTTGGCAACACTGCCCAACACCCAGCGGCTTATTCCCGAGCGCCCATGGGTGGCAATAATCACTAAGTCTATGCCATTGTGGGTAACGTAGTCGCTGAGGCTTTCGCCAGCCTTACCGTAGATTACCCCGGCTCTGGCATTTACGCCGGTTTGCTTGAGGCGGGCGACGACTTTTTTAAGGTATTTCTCGGCCTCTGTCTTTTGATGAGTTTCGAATGCCTCCACCTGCTCCAGGGAGGTGAACTGCGATACTTCTCTGCCGTAGGGTACGGAAAGAGGCTCAACAGCCTGCACGACGATTACTTCAGCCGGGGGCTGGCACCCTTTGACTATCGTCTCTAAATGAGGGAACACGCACTCAGCCAGCTCTGAGCCATCCAGCGGAACCATAATCTTCTTATACATTGCCTCTCATCTCCCCTTCGTAATCCAGAGAGGGCTAATATTCAATAACCGCTACTAAATCACCGACCTCGACCACCTGCCCTACGGAAAGCTCTATCTTGGTCACGGTGCCAGCCACCGGAGCCAGTATCGGATTTTCCATCTTCATCGCCTCTAGCAGGCATAAGACATCCCCCTCCGCCACCTTTGTCCCCGGTTTGACATTGACGCTGGTTATCTTGCCCGTTATCGGGACCTCAATATTCTCCTGTGCCAATTCTGGTCTCCTTTCTTCTTCTCCATCCTAATTTGGGCGAACTAAAAGGGCGGTGGAGGTAGCCGTAGGGTTTGCCGCCCTTTGATTAGCAAAGGCCTGTATTAGCTTTGGTAACTTATGCTTTATCATCTCCAGCTAATGCTTCCACGGCGGCGGGATGGACTACAATCTCCCCCTTCTCCAGGTCGACTATAGCCGTATCTTCAGCGCGGAACTTGCCGCGGAGCAGATTTTCCGAGAGTTTGTCCTCAACCATATCCTGAATTACGCGCCTTAAGGGGCGGGCGCCGAAGACTTCGTCGTAGCCTTTTTCGCCGAGGAAGTCTTTGGCGGCTTCGGTTACCTGCAGCTTTATCCCCTTCTCCTCGAGCTGCTTGGAGACCTGAGCCAGCATCAGGTCGACTATCTTCCTGATGTCCTCCTTGGTCAGGGCGTGGAAGACCACCACCCCGTCGATGCGGTTCAGGAATTCGGGGCGGAAGGACTTCTTGAGCTCGTCGAGCAGCTTTTCCTTCATCTTTTCGTAGTCCATCTGCTTGGTCTTGGATTCGTCGCTGCGCGAGGTGAAGCCGATGGTGCTGCCCTTGCGGATAAGCTCGGCGCCGATGTTGCTGGTCATAACGATGATGCTGTTGCGGAAGTCCACCCGCCGACCCTTGGCGTCGGTGAGGTGGCCGTCGTCGAATATCTGCAAGAGGATGTTAAAGACATCGGGGTGAGCCTTTTCAATCTCGTCTAAGAGTATGCAGCAGTATGATTTGCGCCTCACCGCTTCGGTGAGCTGCCCGCCTTCTTCAAAGCCGACATAGCCGGGGGGCGCTCCCACCAGGCGGGATACGGTGTGCTTCTCCATAAACTCGGACATATCGAGCCTGATGAGCGTGTCTTCGTTGCCGAACATGAACTCGGCCAGGGCTCTGACCAGCTCGGTCTTGCCGACGCCAGTGGGGCCCAGGAAAATGAAGTTGCCGATGGGGTGGCGGGGGTCTTTGATGCCCGCCCGCGCCCTTCTGACCGCCTTGGCGATAATGCTAATCGCCTCGTCCTGGCCGACGATGCGCTTATGCAGCACCTCTTCCATCTTGAGCAGGCGGCTGGTCTCGTCGGAAGCCAGCTGCACCACGGGAATGCCGGTCCACATGCTGGCCACTTCGGCGATATCTTCCTCAGTCACCGTCGGGTTGTCCTGTCCCTGCTCCGCCTGCCACTCCTCTTCCATCTTCTTTATCTTTTCTTCAATCTGAAGCTCGCGCTGGCGCAGCTCGGCGGCATACTCGTACTGCTGGGTAGCCAGAGCCGCCTCTTTATCCTTGTGCACGCTGTCCTCGGCGCGCCGGGCTTCCTTGAGGGTGATGGGGATGGTGCGGTGTCTGATTCTCACCCGCGACGACGCCTCGTCGATGAGGTCGATTGCCTTGTCGGGCATAAAGCGGTCGGGGATATACCTCGCCGATAGTGTTGCCGCGGCGCTCAGCGCCTTCTCACTTATTATCAGCCGGTGGTGCTCTTCGTAGCGCTCCTTAACCCCTTTCAGGATTTCAAGCGTCTCCTCTACGGAAGGCTCTTCCACCAGGATGGGCTGGAAGCGCCGCTCCAGGGCGGCGTCCCGTTCTATGTACTTGCGGTAGTCGTCCAGGGTGGTGGCGCCGATGCACTGCAGTTCACCGCGCGATAGCGACGGCTTGAGGATATTGGCGGCGTCAACCGCCCCCTCCGCCGCCCCGGCCCCCACCATAGTATGAAACTCGTCGATAAAGAGCACGCAGTTGCCCGCCGTCTTTACCTCGTCGATAACCTTCTTTAAGCGCTCTTCGAACTCACCGCGGTATTTCGTGCCGGCTACTAACGCCGCCATATCGAGGGTGATTATCCTTTTTCTTTCCAGCGTTTCGGGGACATCGCCGGCGATGATGCGGTGAGCCAGTCCTTCGACAATGGCGGTTTTGCCCACGCCGGGCTCGCCGATGAGGGCGGGGTTGTTCTTGGTGCGGCGGCTCAGTATCTGAATTACCCGCTCGATTTCCTTGTTCCGGCCGATAACGGGGTCGAGTTTGCCGGCTGCAGCGGCGGCGGTGAGGTCGATACCGAGCTGGTCTAAAGCGGGAGTGCGGCTGGTGGAGCGGGTGGTGGGCCTGGCCCGGGCGACGCCTTCACCGAGGACGCGGTTGGTCTCGCTACGCGCTCGCTCCAGGTTTATGCCGAAGCTATCCAAAACGTCGGCGGCAACACCCCTCCCCTCGCTGGCTTCGCCTTCTCCTTCGCGCAGTAGCCCTAAGAGGAGGTGTTCCGTGCCGATGTAGTTGTGGCCGAGGTGACGGGCTTCGTCTATGGCCAGTTCGATGACTCTTTTAGCCCGGGGGGTGAGGCCGATTTCGCCAGTGGTGGGCTTTTCGCCGCGCCCGATGATGAATTCTACCGCCGAGCGCGCCTTGGTCAGGCTCACACCGAGATTGGCCAGCACCTTGGCGCCGACCCCTTCCTCTTCCCTGACCAGGCCGAGAAGGATGTGTTCGGTGCCGATGTAGTTGTGGTTAAAGTGCTTTGCCTCTTCTTGAGCCAGGGTGAGAACCCGGCGGGCTCTTTCGGAGAATTTCTCAAATCGGCTAGCCATCTTTCAAGTCTGCTCCTATTTGCTGACCTAATTATAAGGCAAGCCCAGTGAAAGGTCAAAGACTTCTGGCGGTGGCATATTTTCCACAAAGGGTCGCCCCCTCAGTATCGTCTGCGCTAGGGCGTTTCACTTCCGTGTTCGGGATGGGAACGGGTGGTTCCACCCCGCTCTAACCACCAGAAGGCAACCTCTATTGTAGCATATTTTCCGTATTTTGCAACAATGGGGTGGGGGATGGGTGTAAATCCCCCTGTATCCCCATTTTGAACCCCCACCCCCGGGTCTTTCTTCCCACCCGGCCCGCCCTCATAGGTTTCACCTCTTAGACTCTGTTGCCTCGCCCTTGGGGGGGAAGAAAAAGGGGCGTTAGCCCCTCTTAGACACCCTTAAATTTAGGCTGCAAAAGAGCTATAATTAGTAAAGAGGTCAGAAGATGGATTTAGTACAAGTTTTTTGGACAGGAATAACCATTGCAATTGTGGCATGGATAGCTACAGCACTACTTCATCAAAATATCGTAGCTTTAGTCAGTACCATTGGAATATCATTTTTTCTCGTGCCTATGCTAATTATTTATCTTCGTGGTGTAGTAGAAATGCAAAGCGTGAGTTCCAACATGACTGCCATGACCGATATTGCAAATAATACCATCACCAGAGTAATGGACTACTTTGGCAATCATTTACCAGAAATAGTAGTTTCAGACGTAGCTGGCACGTTGGTGGGAGCCGTAGCGGGGCTATTTATGGTAAAAGAAGGCTAGGATAGTTATTATTAGATTATGAGAGAGAAAGAATATATACTATTCACCCCCGATAAATACAAAGATATATGGGGGCAACGATACTGGAGAATGGGTTCCTTAGTATTTTTAGTTTTATTTTTCTACCTTGCTGGATGGTTTTATTTTTTTAATGTACCGAGAGTTTTAATTCAATCTCCGAACGTACCAAATATGCCAATTGCGAGCGATAATTTTGACTGTGATGACTCGGCACTATTTTTGTATGAATATTTTACGTCTGAAGGTTATGAATGTAGTATAGTTGTTGGTAATTTAGAAATGCAAGACGAGACTTTCTTCCAGTGTAAGCACGTTTGGGTTATGGTTACTTCTTCTGATGGGAAAAATCTCGCGTACGACTGGGGTGTGCCTCGATTTGATCAACAGCATTATCATGGATTTACGCTGACTCCTGACCAACTCAAGGATATAGTTGCGTTAGACCTGCTTAATTTTGAGAAATCACCCGAATAATTTACCTTTCTCCCCCCCCAAAACAAAAAGAGGCACCTTTCAGTGCCCCTCTTTATAATTCTGACTAATACCGAATATGAAGCAGGCCAAGCCCTCGACCATTAGTACCGCTTAGCTGAACGCATTACTGCGCTTACACCTGCGGCCTATCAAACAAGTAGTCTACTTGCGGTCTTACTCCTTCACCTTGCGGCGAAGGATGGGAGATCTTATCTTGGGGCGAGCTTCGCACTTAGATGCTTTCAGCGCTTATCCCAACCAGACTTAGCTACCCAGCGATGCCCCTGGCGGAACAGCTGGCACACCATAGGTCTGTCCCTCTCAATCCTCTCGTACTAGAGAGAGCCCCCCTCAAATCTCCGGACGCCCACGACGGATAGAGACCGACCTGTCTCACGACGGTCTGAACCCAGCTCGCGTGCCGCTTTAACCGGCGAACAGCCGGACCCTTGGGACCTGCTCCGGCCCCAGGATGCGATGAGCCGACATCGAGGTGCCAAACCTTGCCGTCGATGTGAACTCTTGGGC
>JALHSZ010000016.1 GCA_022865485.1 Dehalococcoidales bacterium
GGTGCCTCTCGTCGCGGTCGGCGGCATAGAGGGGTATGCCGCTGGCCTTGAGAATCCGGACGACATTGAAATAGTCGAGCTCGTAGGAGATGGAGAAGAAGAGGGCGGCAAAATCGGAAAGAGGCCTCTGCGATTCCAGGGATATCGGAGACCGGCGCTCTCTTTTATCCTCTTCCCAGAAAGCCCTCTCGCAGACGACATTATCGTAGCTGTTGAGCAGGCGGTAGAGGGCGTGAATGCCCAGGTTGGACATGCCCAGGTAGTAACTGTTGGGGTAGACCAGGGCGATGGGGATTCTGCCCCCCCAGTCCTTGACGATGGTGCCCTGCTCCCGGGAGAGGCGCCGCCTGGCTTTTTCTATTTCGTCCCAGCCCATAGGCTACCCCACAATCAGCTCGACAAAGCGGTTTTCCCTGAGGTTGAACAGCCCCGATTCGCAGATGCGCAGGAAGGGTATGGCCGGGGTGGGGAGAACGGACATGGTGAGGCGGATATCGGTTGATTTAGCCCCCAGGTCTTTAGCCGCCCGCTGGATACGCTCCAGTTTATCGGCTATCGCCTCCATAGGCTCGGTGGAGATTTCCCCCGCCACCGGCAGGGCGATTTCGGCAACTATCCTGCCCGCAGCGCAGACCACGGTGCCCCCGCCCAGCTCCCGGATACGGTTCACCGCCCGCGCCATATCGGCTTCATCGGCGCCGACGGCCATGATATCGCCGCAGTCCCAGACGGAGCTGGTGGCAATCGCCCCCTTTTTAAGCCCGATGCCCCTGATTAAGCCGACGAAGCGCTTGCCCGTGCCGAAGGAGCGCTCGATAGCGGCTACCTTCAATATGTCTTTGCCGACGTCGGACTTGAGCTGGCCGTTCGACACCGGCATATCGATGAACTCTTCCCGGACAAGGAGGTTGGTCACCTGGTTCATCAGCCTGACCTTGGCCTCTTTCCGGCCACCCCCCACCGGTATAGCAAAGTCTTCGGCGCTGAAGTCCCGGTCCAGATTGATGCTTTGGCGCAGCGATTTGGGGTAGCGGTGCTTCCGGGGAGGAACCAGCGCCCGGCCGTTATGGGCGACCACCCGCCCGTTGCTGATGACGTATTCGGCCCTGATGGTCTTTAAGTCGGGGAGAATAACGATATCGGCGTACTTGCCCGGGGCGATGCCGCCGATAACATCATCCAGGGAGAAGTGCTGGGCGACATTGATGGTCGCCATCTGCACCGCCAGCACCGGGTCGAAGCCGAGGTCGATGGCTTTCTGCACCACGACCTCCATATAGCCTTTGCTGACCAGCTGGTCGGGTCCCACACCGTCGGTGGAGATGGCCAGGCGGTTGAGGGCGATACCGCTATCCTTTATCGGGGCGACGGCTTCCAGTTCCCGTCTCACCTCGCCTTCCCGTATCAATATGAAAAGCCCCAGCTTTAGCCTCTCCAGCACCTCGGCGGCGTTGGTCGGCTCATGGCAGGAACTGATGCCCGAAGCAACATACGCCTGCAGCTTTTTGCCGGTGGCGCCGGCGCTGTGCCCGTCGACCTTCCCGCCCAGCTTTATCGTCTCGGCGATAAGGTCGAGCACCCTCTGGTTGCCCCCCACCACGTCCCCCCAGTAACACTCGCCCAGACCGATAATCTCCGGATAGCGGAAAAGTCGGCGCAGCTCTCTGACGCCGATGGCGTGTTCTTCGGTTACCGGGCTTATGGTGACCATGGGCGGGGCGGTGATAAAGAGCTTCACGGGCTGGCGGCGCACCGAGTTTAAGAAGTGAATAATCCCTTCGTAGCCCAGGGCGGTGGCGATGGTACAGGTCTCGGTGATGATGGTGGTGGTGCCCCCCTGGAGGGCAAAACGCAGCAGCTCGCTTATAGAGTAGAGAACATCGACATGGGTGTGCCCGTCGATAAAGCCGGGGATTAATGTCCTGCCCGCGGCGTCGATGACACTGGTTTTAGAGCCGATAGACTTTTCGGCATCCTGGCCCACGTAGGCTATCCGCTCGCCCTTGATAAGGACGGAGGCTTTCTCTATCTCCCCAGTGTAGACATTGACTACCGAGCCGTTGACGATAGCTAAATCAGCCTCGGCTTCCCCCAGCGCCACCCGCATCAGTTCCTGCCTGCTTAAATCCATACCGCTTAATTATACAGGCTCCGGGGGAAAATGGCGATTTTGTATAGTATGCTACAATATTAAGAAAGGGGAGAAAGGAAAAAGCCGTGGGCGAATCACCACTCCTAGAGCAAATCGGCCAAAAGGGAAGCGATAAGGGACAGATTGCGGAAGGGATTATCGGGGAGCCTGGGCTGCTCGCCGATGTTCGGGAAGGATTGAGCGCCCCCAAGGCCAGCGTCAAATTCGGCTGCAGCAAAGTCCTCCGCATCATCAGCCAGAAGAAGCCGGAAGTCCTCTATCCCAGCTTTGACTTCTTTGTCAATCTTCTCAATAGCGACAACACCTTTCTCAAGTGCGATGCCATTCTTATTCTGGCCAACCTGGCGGCCGTAGATTCGGCCAACAAATTCGAGGCAATCTTCGACCGCTATTTCGCCCCAATTAAGGGCCCGGTGCTGATTACAGCCGCTAATGTAATCGGGGGCGCCGCCAAGATAGCCCTGGCCAAGCCCGCGCTTACCGACAGGATTGTCCACGAACTCTTGAAAGTGGAGGACGCCGAATACCAGACAGCCGAGTGTCGCAACATAGCGCTGGGACAGGCGATAATGTCCTTTGAGCAGTTCTTTGAGCAAATCGGGGATAAAGAACGGGTGAAGCGGCTCGTCAAGAAACAGCTGGCGAACACGAGAAACAGCACCCGCCAGAAGGCGGCGCAATTCCTAAAGAAACACGAAAGTTAGGCAAGCGATTGGGGGGGGAATCTGGGGGATAGGTTTCAAATTACCCTAGCACTTTGTATACCCGCAGCTCGGACAAATATAACACCCCTCCTGATAGACGAGCAGGTTGCCGCACTCCGGGCACTGCCCGGCCAGGTTCTTGACGGCATCGGCGCCTTTACCGCCGTTCTCACTCTTTAGGGCAACATCAAGGTTCTTAACCACGTCCACCCCATGACCGCTATCGGCGCCGATATGCTTTTCCAGGACGCCAGCGATGGCGTCGGCGCAGGAGAGTATGGACTTGCCGTCCTCCCAGGCAATGGAGGGGCAGCGGATGCCCTTCATCTGCTTCACCACCGAGGCGGCATCCACCCCGGAACGGAGCGCCAGCGTTATCAGGCGGCAGATGGCTTCGAGCTGAGCTGAGGCGCAACCGCCCGACTTGCCCAGCGTGGCGAATACCTCGAAAATGCCCTTGTCGTCATAAGCCACCGTGATGTAGAGAGAGCCGCAGCCGGTGTTGACCCGGGCAACAGTTCCCCTGGTTTCCGCCGGTCTTTTCCTCGGCGTTAACTTGGTGGTATCCTCAACCTTCTCTTTTTTGCCCGTGGTCAATACCTGGGAGTCGCGGCTGCGGTCGCGGTAGATGGTTATCCCCTTCAGCCCCTCTTCATAAGCCATCTGATAGACTTTGGTTATGTCTTCCCGGGTCGCTTCCTGGGGGAAGTTGACCGTCTTGGAAACGGCATTGTCGGTGGACTTCTGGAAGGCGGCCTGCATTTTTACGTGCCACTCCGGGGTTATCTCGTGGGCGGTGACGAATATCGGCTTGATTCTATCGGGGATGCCCTCCATATCGCGGAGTTTAGCCCCCTCCGCCAGCCGCTTCATCAGCTCGTCGGAATAAAAGCCCTCGCTCCGGGCGACCTGCTCGAAATAGGGGTTCACCTCCATCATCTGGGCGCCGTCCAGGATATTGCGGGTGTAGCTTAAAGCAAAGAGGGGCTCGATGCCGCTGGAACAGCCCGCGATTATGCTCAGGGTGCCGGTGGGGGCGATGGTGGTGCAGGAGGCATTTCTCATCTTGGCACCGCCGGAGACATCATGGATGCTGCCAGGGAAAGCGGGAAAGACGCCCCGCTCCTCCGCCAGCCCCGCCGAGGCTTTATCCGCCTCGTCGTGGACGAAACGCATCACCTCGGTGCCTACTTTTAGCGCCTCTTCCGAGTTATAGGGGATGCCCAGCATGAGCAGCATGTCGGCAAAGCCCATCACCCCCAGCCCGATTTTCCGCGACTTCTTGGTCATATCCTCTATCTGGGGGAGGGGGAACTTATTGACATCGATGACGTTATCCAGAAACCTGACGGCGGACCTGACCGTCCCGGCCAGGCGGGGATAGTCAATCTCGAACTTGCCGTCAGCGGTTTTTAGCATCCGCGCCAGGTTGATAGAGCCCAGGTTGCAAGATTCGTAGGGGAGGAGGGGCTGTTCGCCGCAGGGGTTGGTGGACTCGATCTTACCCAGCTGGGGGGTGGGGTTGTCCCTGTTTATCCGGTCGATAAAGACGACACCGGGGTCACCGGTGCGCCAGGCCATATCCACGATTTTATCGAAGACCTCCCGGGCGTTGAGCTTGCCCTCCACTTTCTGGGTGCGGGGGTTTACCAGTTCGTAGTCGGCGCCCGTCTTGACCGCATCCATAAACTCGGTGGTGACCGCTACCGAGATATTGAAGTTGGTCAGCTTTCTGGGGTCCTCCTTGGCGGTGATGAACCTCATGATATCGGGGTGGTCAACGCTTAAGATGCCCATGTTCGCCCCCCTCCTCGTTCCCCCCTGCTTGGTGACGTTGGTGGTGGTGTCGAAGACCTCCATGAAGGAGACGGGGCCGCTGGCGACGCCCGAGGTGGACTTAACGAAGTCGCCCTCCGGCCTCAGGTGGCTGAAGGAAAAGCCGGTGCCGCCGCCGCTCTTATGGATGAGGGCGGTGTACTTTACGGCGTCAAAGATGGACTCCATGGAATCACCGACGGGAATGACAAAGCAGGCCGAGAGTTGCCCCAGTTCCCGCCCGGCATTCATCAGGGTGGGGGAGTTGGGCAAAAACTCCAGGTTGGCCATGAGCTGGTAGAATTCGTTTTCCCTGGCCTTAATGTCAGCCTTGGGGTTATAGATAAGCTCGGCGGCGGCGATAGCCTCCGCCACGCGGTGCCACATCTCCTCCGGCGTTTCGACGACCTTGCCCTGTTTATCTTTCTTGAGATAGCGTTTCTCCAGGACACGAAGAGCGTTTTCGCTCAAGTTAATACCCGATGAGGGCTGGACCTTGGGCGGAACGACAGTGGTTGTTTCCATCTTAGGCTGGACCTCCTCTCGTTTGGCTGGCTCTTCGGCCTGTAAGATTTCCTCGACCAGGGCCTCAATTTCCCCGTCGCTGAGCTGGCGGCTGGTGCGGCGGGGCTTGATAACCAGGTCTTCCATCCCCGGCAGCGGCTGGGCCACTATTTCCTTGTCCACCAGGGAAGGTGTCTGCTCCAGGCGCTCGATAACCTGGGAGGTGAGCTGCTCGACGCGGCCTCTATTCGATATGCCCATGGACTCGGCGATTTTAAAGATAGCCCGCGCAATCTGGTTGCGGTCGACCAGCGGCTGGCTGGCGGCTTTATTCTTGGCCGGGCTCATGTCCGCTTCCTCCGTCGGCTTTTGCCCACCCCCGCCAGCTCCTCATCGGGGAGGAGGGACAGCTGGCTGGAAGGAGCAGAGGGCTCGGCTTCGGCGTCGAGCAGGGTATCTACTTCCTGCTTCAGAGCGGTTATATCGGCAAACTCCCGGTAGACGCTGGCGAAACGGATGTAGGCGATGTGGTCCAGGTTTTTCAGCCTTTCCATTACTATGTCTCCGACGACGGTGCTGGCAATCTCCGCCTTGCCCAGCTGGTAAAGCTCAGCCTCGATATCGTCCACCAGCTTTTCCACGATACCCATGGGCAGCGGGCGTTTTTCACAGGCTTTGCGGATGCCGCTCAAGAGCTTTTCGCGGTCGAACTCCTCGCGCCGCTCGTCTTTTTTAATGACGAAGAGGCTGGCGGGCTGTAACCTTTCGTAGGTGGTAAAACGGGCGCCACAGCCCAGGCACTGGCGACGACGGCGTATGCCCTCGTCCACTTCACGGGAGTCTATAACCTTGTCTTCACTATGACCACAATAGGGACAGTTCATCGCTAGTCACTACACTATATTGGGTTGCGGAGATACAGTACCACAACATATAGTGTTTGTCAAGGACTTTTAACCCCTTTACCCCCGATTTTTAAGACAAAGAAAAAAGGCTGCAGAGCCAGAACACTCCACAGCCTTTTCAGCCGGTATTAGTCTCAGTTATCGCCAACCTCACCTCTGAGGTGCTTTCGGCATATTCTTAATCAGCTTAGTTGACGGCGTAATCGGTTGGCGCCGGTGACTAAACAGGGGGCGGCGCAGGAAAGCGGGAACATCCAGCTCCTCTTCCTTGCCCCGTAAGCCCCTAAGCACTTCGTTGAACTCCTCTTCCCGATTGACGCCAGCCATTCCCAGCTTAGAGGCGAAGCCGGTGGCAATCAGGGTTAGCCTTACCTCCTCACCCATACTCGGGTCTTGAGCCACGCCGAAGATGATGTTGGCTTCGGAGTCTACCGCCGCCTTGATGACGTCGGCGGCTTCGTTAACCTCGAACAGGGTAAGACCGCTGCCGCCGGTGACATTGAAGAGCACACCACTAGCGCCCTCAATGGAAACATCCAGCAGCGGGCTGGCCAGGGCTTCGTTAGCCGCGTCGACAGCCCGGCTCTTGCCTGAACCCACTCCCATGGACATCCAGGCCGGGCCAGCGTCCTTCATCACCGCCTTAACGTCAGCGAAGTCAAGGTTTATCAGCCCGGGTACGGTGATAACCTCGGCGATAGCCTGGACCCCGTGGCGCAGCACGTCGTCGGCCAGCTTGAAGGCATTATCCACCACCGTCGATTGGTCACAGAGTTCGAGCAGTTTGTCGTTGGGGATGATGATAAGAGTATCGACCTTGCCCAAGAGTCGGACAATGCCGTCATCAGCTACCTCGGTGCGGTGGGTGCCTTCGAAGGTAAAGGGCTTGGTGACCACGGCGATGGTCAGCGCCCCGGTCTGCTTACCTATCTCAGCCACCACCGAAGCGGCGCCGGTGCCAGTGCCGCCACCCATGCCGCAGGTGATGAACACCATGTCAGCCCCTTCGAGAATCTGGGCGATATCGTCGCGGCTCTCCTCGGCCGCCTTCTGTCCCAGGTTATGGTCGCCACCCACGCCCAAGCCCCTGGTGAGCTTTTCACCAAGCTGGACGCGGATAGGTGCTTCGGTAATAGACAGGGCCTGGGCATCGGTATTCATGCCGATAAACTCCACCCCTTGAATCTGCTCCCTAACCATGCGGGTGATAGCGTTGCAGCCACCACCGCCCAAGCCACAGACCTTAATCTTGGCTGGGTTAGGACTGAAAGTTGATTTTGCCATTTCTCCCCCCTCCTTTCTTTACTAAATTAGCCGATATTTACGGCTAATGGAAGACGTTAAACATTCGGGAAATGAAGTGCCGAAAACCCGAGCCACTACTGCGATTCCAGGTTTGCATCTCCCGGTGCTTGGCTCCCCAGAGCAACAGGCCGACGCTGGTGGCGTAGGCCGGGTCGTGCAGGGCATCCGAGATGCCGTATATATTGCTGGGAATGCCGACCCTTACCGGCAGCTGCAGGGTATTGCGCCCTAAGGCTTCGATACCCGCCAGGTTGGCGCTGCCGCCAGTGAGCACCAGGCCATCGGGAACCAGAGTCTCGTAGTCGGAACTGGGCATCTCAAGCACGATAAGCCTGAGCACTTCTTCTACCCGGGCGCGGATGATGTCGCAGAGGTCCTGGTGGGAAACGCCGTGCCCGTTGGTGGTCAGGGTATCGCTGCCCGAACCCCCCCTGGTCTCGTAGACCGGGGCGACGCTGCCGTACTTCTTTTTCATTTCTTCAGCCACGTCGAAGGGCAGCCCCAGCCCGATGGCGATATCCCTGGTTACCTGGTAGCCGGCAACGGGTATAATGGCGGTGTGCCAGATGCTGCCTTCCCGGAAGATAGCGATATCGGTGGTGCCGCCGCCGATATCGGCCAGGACGACGCCTACCTGCTTCTCATCGGCAGATAGCACCGCCTCGCTGCTGGCTAAAGGTTCCAGGATAAGGTCGTCGATATCGAGTCCGATGCCGCGGATACACTTCACCAGGTTTTGCACTGAGGTCACGGCGGCGGTGATGATGTGGGCTTCCACATCCAGCCTGAAGCCATGCATCCCTATCGGGTTCTTGACCCCCGATTGGCCGTCAACGGCGTAACCGCGCGGAATGACGTGGAGCAGCCTCCTATCGATCGGAATCTTGACGCTGCGGGCGGTGGTCAAGACTCGCCTCAGGTCTTCGGAACGCACCAGGCGGTCGTTGCGGGTAATGGCGACCACGGCCCGGTTGTTGAGCGAGGTTACATGCCGGCCGGTGACGCCGACATAGGCCGATTCCACCTTGTAACCGCTGGCTTGCTCCGCCTTCTTCACCGATTCCCGGACTGATTCCTTGGCCTCGTTGATGTTGACCACCAGCCCTTTATGCAACCCTACCGACGGCGTAACCCCCACCCCCACCACCCGGATAGTACCCCCCTCGCCCAAATCGGCGATAGTGGTGCATACCTTGGTGGTACCAACATCAATAGAAGTTATAATTCCTCGTTTTGACATCTGCCCCCTCCTTCATTGAGATATTCGGGTCTTGATTCAATATTTTTAATTCTCACATCTTCAAACCTCCCCGCGTGATTTTTCCTCACTTCACGGCAAGCTTAGAAGATTGAACCTCTCCGTCACTATTATTTTTTCTATCGGGTCGGTGATGAACCGCTTTCTCTTCTAAAGCGCACGTTCCACTTGCTGCACAGCGCCCCTACGTGAGCTTGCACCTCGTTACTCTGGGTTTCATGTAGCTCAGCCAGAAAACCGTGCAGGAGTTCACCTCCGGTCATCCCTGGATTGGGTTCCTTGGGGCCAGGCAGGTTCACGTACACTATCTCGGTCATCATCTTCTGGTATTCGATCGCTGGTTTACCCACCGTTATTCTCCTTTGGCATAGAAATTCTTTCCGCCGCTCTCAACTTGGCGCTGCGGCTGCGCGGATTATAGTGGACTTCCGCCAGAGACGGAGTAATAACCTTTTTATTGATTAAGCTCAAGGTGGCTGCCTCGCCGCTTGCCTGCTGGTGCATAAACTGCTTGGCGATGCGGTCTTCGAGGGAGTGATAGCTGATAATCACCAGCCTCCCGCCAAAGCCGAGGAGGTCGACCGCCTGCTCCAGCGCCGACTTGAGGTTCTCCAGCTCATGGTTGACGGCTATGCGCAGCGCCTGGAAGGTGCGGGTGGCGGGGTGAATCCGGCCCCGCCTACCCCCCACCGCCTGCTCTACGGTCTGGGCGAGCTGGAGGCTGGTGGTGATGGGGCGCTGGCGCACGATGTGGCGAGCTATCTGGTGGCTATGGCGCTCTTCGCCATAATCCTTGATAAGCCTGGCCAGCTGGTTTTCGGGGGAGGAGTTGACGATAATATCGGCGGTAACCTCCTGGCGTGGGCTTAAGCGCATGTCGAGCAGGGAATCGTGGCGGAAACTGAAACCGCGGTTGTTCTTCTCCAGCTGCACCGAGGAAAGACCCAGGTCGAAGAGGATACCGTGCACCGGGGAAAAGCCATGCTTGGTGCAGATTGACTTAAGATTAGCGAAGTTCTGGTTGACCAGGAGCACCGAGTCGCCGTAGGCGTCGAGCCTGACTCTAGCCATCTTTATTGCCTGGGGGTCAGCGTCAATGCCCAGCAGCTGCCCGCCGGGCGAGCTGTTTTCTAGAATAGCCGCGGCGTGGCCTCCGGGCCCGATGGTGCAGTCGATATAGCGACCACCGGGCTGGACGTTCAGCGCCTCGATGGTCTCTTCCAACAACACCGGGACGTGGGCGGGAGCTGCCGACATGGTTAGATTCATTGGCGATTCTCCAAGCCTTCAAAGAGCAGCCAGGCCTGTTCCTGGTGAATATCCCTCTCCTCTGCCCAGCGTACTTTATTCCAGAGCTCAAGGTAGTTATAGGCCCCGATTATAACTACCTCGCTTACAATCTCAGCATGTGATTTAAGCGGAGCGGGCAGGGCTATCCTGCCCTGACCATCCAGCCTCACGTCGAAGGTGGTAGCAAAAACCGCCCGCTTTAACATTCTCAGTTTACTGGGCGATAGCGAACCCTTGGTCAGGCTATCAGCCAGCTTCCTCCACTCGTTTAGCGGATAGGCGGTAATGCACCCCTCCACTCCCGGAGACAACACCACCCCCGTCCTAAGCGCGCTCCGGAACTTAGGCGGTATAGGCACCCTACCCTTTTCGTCGATCTTGTATTCAAATTCACCAAAAAACATATTCCACCCCAGTCAGTGGCCCAAAGTAGATAGAACTGGGTGCTCTATTTCTGCACATCTAATCCATGGACTAACTCTCTTCGCTCTAGGCTAAGCCCATTAAAATACAGCTTGATTAAAAGCCGAAGAAAGTCCGAGCTATTTAGTCCAAGCCTCTGTGCTTCCCTTTCTATCTTTTTACCGTCTTCTACGTCGATTACGAATCTTACAAGTTGTTGCATATATTTTACCACAATCTCCCACTTTCTACCATTCTATATCACACATACCCCCTTTTGTCAATACCCACCATATTAAATAGGGAAAACTCGTCCCTTTATTAAATAGGGAAAACTCGTCCCTTTCGCTCTAAGCCCCATCTGTGATAAAATATAGTCTGCTTTAAGAGGCACTGGATATGTTTAAGCTGGGTATTATTACTATCAGCGATAAGGCGTCACAGGGGAAGCGTCCCGACCGGAGCGGGCCGCTGATTAAGGAGAGCTTTGCTCGTCGGGACTGCCAGGTCGTCAAATACGAGGTTATCCCCGACGAGAAGGATATTATCGCTAAAAAGCTCGTCCAGTGGGCCGACGAGGGCACTATGGATATTATCCTGACCACGGGCGGCACCGGCCTGGCGCCGCGTGACGTTACCCCCGAAGCCACCCTATCTATATTGGACAAAGAGGTGCCGGGCCTGGCCGAGATGATGAGAGCCAAGTCTTTCGCCATCACCCCCAACGCCATGCTGAGCCGGGCGGTGGCGGGGATGAGGAAGGAGTGCCTTATCGTCAACCTGCCGGGCAGCCCCAAGGCGGTGGCGGAGTGCCTGGAGGTAATAATGCCGGTGCTGCCCCACGCGGTGGACGTTATAAAAGGAAGGGTGCCCGAGCACACCACACCCATCGAAGGGAAGGGATAGACAGGTGCACATCGACGTTTTGACGCTGTTTCCCGAGATGTTCGAGGGCATTTTCGACCTGAGCATCATGAAGCGGGCGATAGACCAGAAGCTGGTCGGTATCGGCTTGCATAATATCCGGGACTACACCCACGATAAGCACCACACCGCCGACGATTACCCCTATGGCGGCGGGGCGGGCATGGTGCTCAAGCCCGAACCCATCTTCGAGGCGGTGGAGTCGATAGAAAAGAAGGCGGGGACGCCGATAATACTGTTATCACCGCAGGGGCGGCTCTTCACGCAAAGGGTCGCCCAGGAGCTGGCCAGCCATAGCCAGTTGATTCTTATCTGCGGCCACTATGAAGGCGTTGACGAGCGGGTGAGGGAGCACCTGACCAGCGACGAAATCAGCATCGGCGACTACGTGCTCAGCGGCGGCGAGCTGGCGGCGATGGTGGTCATCGACGGCGTATTCCGCCTGGTACCGGGGGTTTTAGGCTCCGAGGCTTCGCCGCTGGATGATTCCCACGTCGGCGGGCTGCTGGAATACCCCCAGTACACCCGCCCGCCCCAATACCGGGGCTGGCCCGTGCCCGAGGTCTTATTATCGGGGAACCATGCCCAGATTAGCCGCTGGCGCCGCGAGCAGGCGATACGGCGCACGCTGGAGCAGCGCCCCGAACTTTTAACCAGAGCCGAATTGAGCTCTGAGGAAGAGCATCTAGTAGAAAGATTGAGGCAAACTTAATATGGATATGACGACATTACTCAAGAACGAACCGAACCCCAATATTCCCGAACTCGCCCCTGGCGACTCGGTCAAGGTGAGCGCCAAGATTGTGGAAAAGGGACGGGAACGCACCCAGGTCTTTAACGGTGTGGTCATTAAGGTGCGCCGCGGCGCCGATGGCGGCAACTTCACCATCAGGCGGGTCGCCCGCGGCGTGGGCGTGGAGCATACCTTTCCCTTCGCCTCACCGCTGGTGGAAAAGGTGGAGGTGGTGCGGCGCGGCAAGGTGCGGCGAGCCCGCCTCTTTTACATGCGCGGACTGAGCAGTAAGGCGTCCCGGACCAAGGAAAAGCGGGAAAAGGAACAGGAATAAGGTAAGGCTCTCGCTGGAGTGCGGGATGAGCTATGCTGAGGTTAGCGTCAACTCGCCGATAGCCCAGCGCCGGACATTTAGCTATGCTATACCCCCCCACCTGGAGATTAATGTCGGGCAGGCGGTATGGGTTCCCTTCGGCGATAAGCGGCTCCAGGGCATCGTCCTGGAGCTGAGCCCCCACCCCGAGGTGGAGGAGACCCGGGAGATTGCCGGGGTTATTGAGCTCCGCCCCCTGCTTTCCCCCCAGCAGCTGCAACTGGCGCGCTGGATTAGTGAATACTATCTATCGCCCCTCTTTGATGCCGTGGCACTGATGCTGCCGCCGGGCTTCGAGCGGCGGACAATTACTTTTATCAGCCCCACCCCACCCCCCGATTTTGACCTCTCAACGCTCAACGCCGAGCAGCGGCAGGCACTTGAGTTAATCCAGGAAAAGGGAAAATTGAACCTGGGACAGCTGGAAAAAACTCTGGGGCGGAAAAAAGCGCAAACTATCGTTTCGCAACTGGTAAACAGGGGTCTGGCGGTTAAGAGCTACGAGCTGGAGAAAATCAGGGTAAAGCCCAAGATGGTGCCCTACCTCAGCCTGGCGGTCGCCTCCAGCGAAGCCAAAGAGGCAACCGACAAGCTGCGCCGTCAGGGCAAAGCGTCAAAGCAAGCCTCATTATTGGAGTACTTGGCACAGCAGAGCGGGGCGGTGCCCTGGGCGGAAGCCAGACTGAATACCAAATGTAGCAAGGCGACGGCCGACGCTTTAGTCAGCAAGGGACTGGCAAAATTTGAGGAGGTGGAGGTAAGGCGGGAGCCGATTTCCTATAAGGATATCGTCCCCTCCCCACCCCTCACCCTGACGAGGGCACAGAAGTCCGCCTTTGAGGCGATTAAGTCCAGCCTGGCCGAGGGCAAAACCAAAACCTTTCTGCTTCACGGCGTTACCGGCAGCGGCAAGACCGAGGTTTACCTCCAAGCGCTGGCGGAAACGGTAAAACTGGGCAAGAAAGCTATCGTTCTGGTCCCCGAAATCGCCCTCACCCCCCAGACCATAGAGCGCTTCGCCGCCCGCTTCCCCCAAAGGGTGGCCGTGCTCCACTCCAAGCTCTCGCTGGGGGAACAGTTCGACGAGTGGCAGCGGATAAGAAACGGCCAGTTCGACGTGGTCATCGGCTCGCGCAGCGCCGCCTTCGCCCCCCAGCCCGAGCTCGGCTTAATCGTTATCGACGAGGAGCAGGAGTGGACCTATAAGCAGCAGGATAAAGCGCCGCGCTACCACGCCCGCGACGCCGCCCTGAAACTGGCGAGCTTGAGCGGAGCCACCGTCGTTCTGGGCAGCGCCACCCCCGACGTCGAGAGCTTTTACCGCGCCCAAAGGGGAGACTACCAGTTGCTTCAGCTGCCGGAGAGGGTTACTCCCTACGACGGCTCGGCTTTGCCCAAGGTCGAGGTGGTCGACCTGAGGGAGGAGCTCAAGGCGGGCAACCAGAGCCTCTTCAGCCGTTCCCTCTTCCAGGCGATAAGCCAGGCAATAGCCAATAAGGAGCAGGTAATTCTCTTTCTCAACCGCAGGGGAGCCGCCAGCTTCATCCAGTGCCGCAGCTGCGGCTTCGTCATGCGCTGCAAGCGCTGCGATGTCCCCCTTTCCTATCACCTCACCGAGGACAAGCTGGTCTGCCACCAATGCAACTACCGGATAGAAGTCCCCGAGAGCTGCCCCCGCTGTCAGCGGCGGCGGATGAAGTTCCTGGGTATCGGCACCCAGCGGCTGGAGCAGGAGGTAGGCTACACCTTCCCCCAGGCCAGGCTTTTGCGCTGGGACAGCGATGTCACCAAGGGCAGGTATTCCCACGACGAAATCTTAACTAAGTTCCGCTCCCACCAGGCCGATGTCCTCATCGGCACCCAGATGGTAGCCAAGGGGCTGGACCTGCCGCTGGTCACGCTGGTGGGTGTGGTCAGCGCCGATACCGCGCTCAACCTGCCCGACTTTCGGGGCGGGGAGAGGACCTTCCAGTTGCTCTGCCAGGTGGCGGGCAGGGCGGGGCGGGGGGTGCGGGGGGGCAAGGTTATCATCCAGACCTACGCCCCCGAGCACTACGCCATTCGAGCCGCCGCCGAACACGACTACGCCTCTTTCTACGAGCAGGAGATTGACTATCGGCGCCAGCTGCATAACCCGCCCTTCACTCAGCTCGCCGGCCTCACCTACAGCCACAGCAACGACACCCTCTGCCAGCGGGAGGCGGAAAGAATGAAGCGCTTTCTCGACCAGGAAATAGCATCACAGGGCATAGCCGGCATCGAGCTTATCGGGCCCGCCCCCGCTTTTATCCACAGGTTACGGGGACGGTTCCGCTGGCAGCTCATCCTCCGCGGCGCCGAGCTATCGGCTTTTCTCTCCCCCCTACCCCTCCCCCCGGGCTGGACGGTGGACATTGACCCGATGGGGCTGGTTTAGGTAAACTGTAATCAGAGACAGTTACGAGGTTTAAGATGTCGGTACTTCCCATTCGCACTCTTCCCGACCCGGTATTGAGGCAGAAGTCAAAGCGGGTCAAGACTATCGACGGCTCCATCCTGAAGCTGATTGAAAATATGCTGGAGACGGTGCGCGCCGCTCCGGGGCGGGCGGGATTAGCCGCGCCGCAGGTGGGCGTCCCTCTACGGGTAATCGTCATCGACATCCCCGGCGCCGAAAACGTCGTCCTGATTAACCCGGAGATAGTCAAGCGCAGCGGCGAGCGCCCGGTAACTGAGGGCTGCCTGAGCGTCCCCGGCTATTACGGGGAGATTAAGCGGGCTGAATCAGTGACGGCTAAGGGGCGGGACGCCAGCGGCAAAGAAATAAGAATCAAGGCCGAGGAACTGCTGGCTCAGGCGCTGGAGCACGAGATAGACCACCTTAACGGGATACTCTACTTAGACCACCTGGAAAGCCAGGATAAGCTCTATAAGGTCGAGGACGAGGTCCCCCAGCTCTAAAAGTCTACACTTCCCACGACGGCAGCACGGGAATCATTGCCAACTGGCACTTCGGGGACAAAATAGAAAAGGTCGTCAAACGAGCAGCCGGGAAAGGCTTTGATAGCGCCGATGATGAACCTGCAATTGATATTCCGCTTGCCTTCCTGCACGCGGTAAACCTGGCTCACCGATATTTCCATAGCCTGAGCCAGTTCGGACAGGTTCCTATATCTCCCCGGGCATAGGTCAAAAACTCTCGTTCTCAGCAGCATGGATCAAGCTTTCTATGCCAATTGGCGATATTATAACCAGCAACCTGCCTGCTGTCAAGGGGTATTTGTTCAAATGGCAGATTTTATCCCGTTTACAAAAGTTGACATTTGCCATTTGGCGAATTATAATTCTCCTGTTATGGATCAGAACAGAAGCACCAACTTGGGCGAAATAATCAGACAGGGAAGAGTCACCCAGCGGCTAACACTGAGCCAGCTTAGCGCCATGTCAGGCGTATCCTCATCACACCTGGGTCGTATCGAAAGAGGCGAGCGTTACCCTTCAGGTTCAATCCTGCGCAAAATCGCCGAGCCTCTGGGTTTTGAGGAGAACGAGCTATTCACTCTAGCCGGCTACCTGACTCCCACCTCCTCGGGCGTAGCCGAGAGCCGCCCCCGCTACGGCGGCGGCGAGCTGGACCCCTACGTAGCCCGGATATTAGCCCAGGAGCCGATTGACGTGCAGCGCGCCGTTATCGGCATCCTAACTATCTTAAAAAGTCTTGCCCTGAGCACGGTCAAAGAAAGCGCTTAAAGCCGCACCGCGGGGCAATATTCACCGCTAAACAAGGCAATCAGCCAACGCTGATGCCTGCCTGGAAATAGCGGCGGTGAGCCTTTTGCTTTATTTTCCCCTTGTAACTTTAGCCGACTGGTAGTATAGTTTAGCCTTAGAGCATTGGGGGGTGGAGAAGGTGAAGCTGATTATCGAGCCTGGAGCTTTATCAATATTAACTGCGGTAAGCGATTTCTTAAGCGGGCGTGTTAAAGCCTATCTCGTCGGCGGCTTTATCCGCGTCACCCTGCTGGGGAGAGCCACCGCCGATATCGATATCGCCCTTGCCGACGACGCCCTGGAGCTAGCCCCCAAACTAGCCGATGCCCTGGGGGGAAAATTCGTCCTGCTGGATAAGCAAAACCGCATCTGCCGCGTGGTGGTGATGGATAAGAAAGCGCCGCTGGGGGGGCGGTGGCAGCTCGATTTTACCACCCTCAAGGGTGGCATCGAGCCTGATTTGGGGCGGCGCGACTTCACCATAGACGCCATCGCCGTTGACCTGGAAGAGGTTAGCGGAGAAGATGCAACTCTTATCGACCCGTTCGGCGGGCAAGCCGACCTTGAGCACGGGGTGATTCGGGCGGTCGCCGAGACCGTTTTTGAGGATGATGCCGTCCGCCTGCTGCGGGCGGCGCGACTGGCGGCGGAGCTCGGCTTTAGCCTCGATGAACCGACCGAGGCTCTAGTTAAGAGCCAGAGTCAGCTTATCGCCAATGTCGCTGGAGAGAGGTTGAGGGAGGAGTTAGTCCGTTTGCTGACGGTCCCCCACCCCGAAAGATTTCTGCCCCACCTCGACGAGCTGGGACTAATCACCGCCCTCTTTCCCGAGCTGGCGAAGGCCAAGGGGGTCGAGCAACCCAGGGAACATTCATGGAACGTCTTCGACCATTCCCTGCAGACGGTGATAGCCGTTGATTTTATTCTCCGCCAGGGAAGCTGGCAATACGCCAGCGACAAGGTGCTGGCGGTCGTCCCCTGGTCGGAGGCGCTGGCCGAGCATTTCAACCGTGAGGTCGGTGGCGGCAGCCGCCGCCGAGCGCTGCTCAAACTGGCCGCACTGCTCCACGATATCTGTAAGCCCGAGACCAAAGCCGTCGGCGAGGATGGCCGGACGCATTTCCTGGGACACGACAAGCTGGGGGCGGGGGCGGCGGCCGATATACTGGCCAGGTTGCGCTTCAGCGGCAAAGAGGCAAAACTGGTCGAGATTGTGATAAACTATCACATGCGGCCGGGGCAGATGAGCCAGCAAGGGCTGCCCACCCTGCGGGCTATCTACCGCTACTTCCGCGATAGCGGCGAGGCGGGCATCGACATACTGTTTTTGAGCCTAGCCGACCACCTGGCCACCCGGGGGCCTCACCTGGATGTGGCGGGCTGGCGGGAGCACGCCCGGATGGTAGAATACGTTTTAGAAAAGCATTTCGAGCAGCAGAAGCTGGTGGAACCCGCCAGGCTGGTCGACGGGAACGACTTAATCAATATCTTCGGCTTGAGTCCGGGTCCCTCCATAGGGGAAATTTTAGAGGCGGTGCGCGAGGCTCAGGCATCGGGCGAGCTGGCTAACCGACCAGAAGCCCTGGACTATATCCGCGAGAGACTGGCAACGGAGAAGACACTCTGTTAATATATATGGCTAACAAGCTTAATGAGGTGACGTGAAGAGATATGCCTAGAGGAAATACGCTGGTTCTCTTAATAGTATTATTACTTTTTGTCTTTGCCGTCTGCGCCCTAATCTTCCCCATGTTCGGCAGGGAGGAAATGCGGCTGGGGCTGGATTTACGGGGTGGCCTTCACCTGGTCTATAGGGCTGACATGTCCAATGTGGAAGCAGGGCAGGAGGCGTCAGTCATTGAAGGGGTGATAGCGGTTATTCAGAACCGGATTAACCCCCTGGGAGTAACCGAACCGGTTATTGAGAAAGTGGGGGCGGACCAGATATTAGTCGAATTACCCGGGGCCAGTGTCACCGATGTACAGAAGGAGCGCATCGGACGCACGGCACTACTTGAGTTTGGCGAACTGATTCAGGAAGGTGAAACCGCCAAGTGGACTAATGACCTAGGCGAGTGGAAGCCAGCCACGGCTGAAGTTGACGGTGTGGAAAAGGAACTCACCAGCGCCTACTTTAAGTCAAATACCTATGTAGCTCAAGATGATCTGGGCAGAATATTATTGGTCTTTGAGTGGGATGAGGAGGGGAGCCAACTGAGCGAAGCAATAACCACCCGGCTCCAAGGTGAGCGATTGGGCATCTTTGAGGGTGACGAGGCGTTAAAGGGCGATGATGGTCAACCCATTGCGCCTACCGTCCAGGCAGTGATTACAGACCGGGGGCAGATTGAGGGGTTAAGCCTGAATGAAGCTGAAGACCTATCCAAGCAGCTAAATGCCGGGCGTCTGCCCGTCCCGCTTGAGCTTGTCTATGAGCAAGACGTGTCCCCTGTAGCCGGCGCTGACTTTGTAGACATGAGCCTTAAGGCAGGCATAATCGGCATTATACTGGTCATGGCATTTATGACTACTTACTATCGCCTGTCTGGGTTTCTCGCCAGTCTGGCTCTACTCTTTTATGGAGCGCTCAACCTAGCGATATTCAAGCTGATACCGGTAACCCTCACTCTGGCTGGAATCGGCGGCTTCGTCGTGTCCATAGGTATAGCGGTGGATGCCAATATCCTTATCTTTGAGCGGATGAAGGAAGAGTTAAGAGCAGGGCGGACATTAGGGGCAGCCATTGAGGCTGGCTTTAGCCGTGCCTGGTCAGCCATCTGGGATAGCAACGTAACTACCTTTATCGTCTGCATAATTCTGATTATAATCGGCGGCATGGTTGCCTCTGGGGCGCCAGTAAAGGGATTTGGCTTAACCTTACTTATTGGCACAATAATAAGCATGTTCACCGCCGTTACCGTTACCCGCACCCTGCTGCGCCTGTTCGTCAAGACTCCCCTGGCAATCAAGACTTCACTATTTAGCCCATACGTAGGTGGAAAGAAATGATTGATATTATAGGTAAAAGATACTGGTTCTTTCTCATCTCTGGGATAGCTATCCTGCTCAGTATTATTTTTCTGGCGGTGTTTGGACTTAAACCCGGACTGGAATTCAGCAGCGGCTCATCACTGACGATAAGCTTTACCCAAGAAGTAGACCCCAGCGCCCTAAAAGAGGAAATGACTAATTTAGGCTATGGCAATTCCATTATTCAGACCACAAGCGGGGGTGACTTCCTCATCCGCACCGTGGCATTAACTGAGGACGCAAGAAAGCAGCTGGAAACCGCGCTGACTGATAAGTTTGGCACTCTCACCGAGAAGAATGTTCAGACTATAGACCCGATAATAGCCAAGCAGACATCACGGATAACCATTATTGCCCTAATTGTGGCTACCTTTCTCATGCTCCTTTATATTATCTTCGCATTTCGCCGGGTGCCCAAAGCCTTCCGCTATGGCACCACCTTTACGGTAGCTCTGGTGCACGATGTATTGATAACGGCTGGGGTTTTCTCGCTTCTCGGTGTCCTGGCGGGCTGGGAAATCGACCTTATGTTTATTACCGGTATCCTGGCGGTCATTGGCGTCAGTATCGATAACACGATTGTCGTCTTTGATAGAATACGGGAAAATGTGAGAAAGGGCATCAGCCCCAGCTTTGAGGTTGTGGCCAATTACAGTATAGTTGAGACTCTAAGCCGTTGTCTGAATACCACTATTACCATTGTAATTGCGACCGTAGTTTTGCTCCTGTTTGTCGGCGGGTCAATTCAGAACTTCGTCTGGGTTCTACTTATTGGCAGCCTTGTCGGAACTTTTGACTCAGTCTTTGTTGCTCCATCTCTGCTGGTGGTATGGGAACAGGGGGAGTGGGGGAGGTTCATCGGACGCAAGCCGCATTCAGCCCGAGTCTAACGGAGGCGGATATGTTTTCTAGCCCAAGTGGTGCCGCTAAGCTCCTGCTGATAGTTGTCCTCGGGTTATTCGGGCTGAAGGTAGCCGTGGGTGTCGTCACTGGTAGTATCAGTATTTGGGCCCAGGCTGTAGATAGTTCCCTCGATTTGCTTGCCGTCGCGGTGACCTTTATCGCCATTAGAGCCTCCACCAAGCCGGCGGATAGGGAGCACCCTTTCGGTCATGGCAAAGCGGAAAACATCGCCGCCATAGTGCAGGCGATGCTGATTTTTATTGTCGGTGGCTTAATAATCTACTCCTCAGTCCAGCGGATAATGGTGGGGGCAGAAGTTAAGCTAGCTGAAGCCGGCATCGGTGTTATGCTGGTTTCGATGATAGCCAGCATCTTTCTTTCCCGCCATCTGTTCAAGGTGGCAAAGGCGGCAGATTCAATAGCCCTGGAGGCGAACGCCCACAATATCACCGCTGATATCTATTCCACAGCAGCGGTGCTGGTAGGACTGGTAGTGGTGCGCCTCACCGGCCTGAATATCCTGGACCCTATTATTGCCCTGGGGGTGTCTTTGCTCATTCTGAAATCCGCTTACGATGTGCTGCGCAAGTCCTTTGGCGGGCTGATTGATGTTAAGTTACCCGAGGATGAAGAAGATACCATCCGGTCATGCATCCTGGAGCACAGCGGCAAGGTGGTGGCTTTTCATGAACTGCGTACTCGCAAGGCGGGGAGCCAGCGCTATATTGACTTCCACCTGGTAATGCCCAGAAGTTTCAACGTGGCAGAGGCGCACCGGATGTGCGATCACCTGGAGAAGGACTTAGAAAAGCGTCTATCTCGAACCAACGTGACCATTCATATTGAGCCCTGCGACGGCAAGTGTGAGCAGTGCTCTATCTCCCCCAACCTCTGCCAGCACAGCTAGCCCAGTTTATGTATCTGCTTTACCTCCGCCACCAGGCTATTGATGTTCGGCGGCTCAAAGCGGCGCGGCGGCGCGCCCAGGGGGTCGTCGGTAGCATTGCCGAGGAGGACATCAAAAGTGGCTTTTACCGAGGCAGCCAGGGCCTCAAGGTGGTAGCCCCCCTCCAGGGTCAGCGCCAGACGCCCGCCACAAAGCTCGTCGGCCAGCCCCTTGATAATCCCCACCATCCGGGCAAAGCCGCTAACGCTCACCTGCATCATGGCCAGCGGGTCAGCCCAATGGCCGTCATAGCCCGTCGAGACTAAAATAAACTGGGGTTTAAAGCGCCGGGCGGCGGGGACGATAACCTGCTCGAAGACCGCCAGGTACTCACCATCGCCGCAGCCAGCGGGCAAGGGTATATTAATGGTGGTTCCTTGAGCGGCTCCAGTGCCGGTCTCGTTGATATCCCCCGTCCCGGGGTAGAAGGGATACTGGTGAGTGGAGATATACATCACCCGGGGATTGTCATAAAAGGCTTCCTGCGTGCCGTTGCCGTGGTGGACATCGAAGTCGATGATGAGGATGCGCTCCAGGCTGTATTTTTCGAGGGCGTATCTGGCGGCGATGGCGATATTATTAAAGAGGCAGAAGCCCATAGCCTGACCGGAGGTGGCGTGGTGGCCCGGGGGCCTGACCAGGGCGAAGGCGCTGGACACCTCCCCACCCATCACCGCCTCCACGGCGCGGATAACGCCGCCAGCGGCATAGAGCGCCGCCTGGTAGGAGTCCGCCGACATCACCGTATCGGAGTCGAGCCAGCCCCCACCACTAGCGGCTTTTTCCTCAATCTCTTTGATATATTGCCGCTGGTGGACGAGGGCTATTTCGTCCACCGTGGCGGGGCGGGGTTCAATAAGGGTCAGCTTCGATTCTAGCCCGCTCTTTTCCAGGCGGGAGATAATCGCCTCCAGGCGGGCGGCGACCTCCACGTGCTGGCCGGTGTCATGCTCAAGGTAGATGGGGTGATAGACATAGCCTGCTGCCATAGTCGCTTCCTCAAGACGCTGGTCTGATGATAGCAGATACAGGCTCGGCGGGCAAAGTTTACCCAACCCCCGTTTTATATCTTTTCCCACCCGCCACCCTTTAAGGAAAAAGAGGGGCTAGCGCCCCTCTTAGACTCCCCAAAATAAGAGGCCTAAGAGGAGTTAACTCATATTGGGTGGGACGGGTGGGACGTAAGACCTGCGCCACCAACCCCGTAAAACACCACTAATTGAGTTAGTCATCTTAATGGATTATACTGTTACTAGCGGAGGTAGCGCCATGCTGGAAGTGCAAAATCTTCAGCTAACCCTGAACGGCAACTCAATAATCAACGGCCTGGACCTCCATGTTGACCGGGGCGAAATCCACGGTATCCTGGGGGAAAACGGCACCGGCAAGACCACCATCGCCAACCTCATCATGGGGACGAACAACTACAAGCCTACCGCTGGCAAGATTATCTTTGAGGGGCAGGATATCGCCGGGCTTTCCGTCTCCCAGCGGGCGCAGAAGGGGATAACCCTCGCCTGGCAGGAGCCGGCGCGGGTGGAGGGGCTGACGGTAAGGGACTACCTCGCTTTGAGCCGCCATAACGGCCAGGCTGACCAGCTCGAACGCTTTCTGCTGATGGTGGGGCTGGAGCCGGCGCAATACCTGGACAGGGATATCGACGCCACCCTGAGCGGCGGCGAGCGGAAAAGGATTGAGATGGCTTCGGTGCTGGCGATGCGCCCCAAATTAGCCATACTGGACGAGCCCGACTCGGGCATAGACATCGTCGCCCTGCCCCTGTTGCTCAACAGCATCATGGAGATGAACAAGCAGGGCTCTTCGGTGCTGCTCATTACCCACAGCGAAAGGGTGACCGAGATTTCCCACCGCGTGTCGATATTATGCGCCGGCACCATAATCAGGACGGGCCCGCCGGCCGAAACCAGCCTCTGGTTCAAGGACAACTGCCGAACCTGCCTCCACATCAATGAGCCAGTAGACGAGCCAAAATGATTCGCTACTCAGTGGAAAAAGAATACCAGGGGATGATTGACGCCTACGAGATGGCGGGCGGCGATAAGCGCGCCCTGCAGACCAAGGACGTCGCCAAGCTGGTCGTGCACGAAAATAGGGTGCTGGCCAACGACCCCATCAAGGGCCTGAAAATAGAGACCAAGGAGACCAAGAGTGGCGTCAGCGTCAAACTCATTGTGGAAGAAGGAGCCAAGATTCCCCGCCCCGTCCACCTCTGTTTCGGCCTTCTGCCCAAGGAAGGGCTGCAGGAAATCATCATGAAGGTGGACGCCAAAGATAACAGCGAAGTCAGCGTCATCGCCCACTGCATCTTCCCCAACGCTGTTAAAGTGATACACAAGATGGACGCCGACATTAATATCGGCGCCAACGCCCGCTTCGATTACAAGGAGACGCACTATCACGGCGAATCCGGGGGCATCGAGGTCATCCCCAAAGCCAAGGTTAAGGTGAATAAGGGCGGAGTCTGGCAGAGCACCTTTGCTTTAAGCCAGGGGATGGTGGGCAAGCTGGACTACGATTTCGAGGTCGTCTGCCTGGAGAAGGCAATCGCCGAACTGACGGTTAAAGTCTACGGCAAGGGCACAGACGACATCAAGATATGGGAGAAAATCCACCTCAACGGAGCCGGCGCCCGGGGCCTGGCCAAGAGCCGGGTGGTGCTGGGCGATAAAGCCAGGGCCGAGGTCAGGGGCGAGACCTACGGCAACGCCCCCTACGCCCGGGGACATGTTGACTGCATAGAGCTGGTCAACGGCACCGAGGCCGTGGCCACCGCCATACCCATCGTCTCGGTAACCAACGGCAAGGCCAAGGTAACCCACGAGGCGGCTATCGGCAGCATCGACCGCAAACAGGTCGAGACCCTGATGGCGCGGGGGCTGGACGAGGACAGGGCGGTGGACGTTATCGTCAAGGGTATATTGAGGTAGTTAGAGCGAAAGATGTCCTTGGATTTAACCAAGGTGGCGGCGCAGGTGGGCAACATGGTCGCCAGGCTGAAAGCCAGCGACGAGGAAAGACGAAGGCGCCTGCAAACCGCCCTCGATACCCTTAATGATAAGTCCCTTGACCTCGAAGGCTTAAAGAAGAAAATAGAATCAAGCCAGACCACCTGGCTGGTGGCGGGCCTGACCGATGGGCTTAGCCCGCGCTACAAAGCCCCACCCCTCCCCCCGGAATTCTCGATTCTCGCCACCGACGGCTCCCATATCGACGTCGACCGCCACCAGTCGACCCGCTGCTATCTGATAAACATCGGCGCCGTGGTGCTGGACTACGGCGCTAATCCCCGGGCTTTCCTCGACAGCTTCCCCTCGCTCTATTTCGGGGATGAGGAGCTGGTCATCGCCCCCGACGGCGCCAAGGGGCGGGCACAGCCGATAGAAGGCGCCCTTCTCGGCATCAAGCGAGGCGTGGACGAGTGCCGGCGTTTAGCCGAACTGGCTAAAGAATTGCCCAAAGACAGCTCAAGCCTGGCGCTGCTCGACGGCTCGCTAATCCTCTGGGGGCTGGCGGGACAGAGCTACCCCGAATTCGTCACCGAGGCGCTCCTGATTAAAGGTTTTCTCCGCTATCTGGAGGAGATACGAAGGCTCAATGCCGACAGGCGGCTGGCGCTGGCCAGCTATATCAGCTTCCCCCGTTCCAGCGATGTGGTCAACGCCCTGAGGGTGGCGCGCTGCCCCCACGAGATTATTGATACCGACCAGCTCTGCGGGGAATGCGCTTCGAGGGAATGCGAGGCGGTGGCCGGCGTTCAGGACCGGGAGCTTTTCGCCAATACTCTGGAGGAAGGCGAGAGGTCGGCGCTCTTTAGCAGCCAGTCGAAGATAGTCAAAGACCACTACGGCGGGCACTGGGTCCATTTCTTTTACCTGAGGGTGGACGGCGAGATAGCGCGGGTGGAGATTCCGCAGTGGGCGGCGCAGGACGAAAGCCTGCTTGATTTAACCCACAGTCTGGTTTTAGACCAGTGCCGTCGGGGGCAGGGCTACCCGGTGGCTTTAGCCGAAGCCCACGAGCAGGCGGTGGTAACGGGAGCCGATAGAGAAAGCTTCTGGCAACTGGTGGAGTCGCTATTGATTGGCGAGCATTTGCCCACCCCCACCTCCGCCAAGAGTTTTAGTAAGAGGACTAGGTGGGTGTGATAGAATAGAAAGAGGGGTAACGACCTCTTGGATTCCTGATTTTGGGAGGTGGACTGAATGGAATGGTGGCAACAGTTTCTGGCTATTGTTACAGGTGCATTAGTCAGTGGAATAATAGGTGTGTTTATAGTTCTCCTGACGGGTAGGATTCGGAATAGGGAGTGGGTGCGGGAAAACGTCATCAGACCGCTGTACAACGAATTGGATTGGATACGAGTTTCTCGGACATCCCAGATAGCCCCTGGGTTCAAAAGCTTTTGGAGCCAGCTTGATTCCTACTCCAAGCTGAAGCTGGGTGAGAATTTGAGGAATAGCCTAGCTAACTACATAAATGTACTTGCTCGCGTTCAGAGCGCTTTCCAGCACTACGACAAATTGAGATGGGAAAGAAACTATGAGGACTGTCTTAAACGAGCCATGACAAACTACCTGACCGACGATGGCAACAGTATATTGCTAGAAAAACACGCACTCGGAGAGAAAGGGTACCACGCTTTATCCATACCTATTAAGGATTTCTTAAACAAGTATCTTCCAGTCCTTACCCAACTTAGAGACGCGGATAGTCTTGCCCAAACCTTAATCGCAGAATCGGAGAGACATAACTGGGAACATGAAAAATACTTCCGTGCCTGGCAGGCGCAACGCCCAACCGTGTTTGCAGAACTAGCTCGTGAGTTTCGCAATATCAAAATGCCTCAGGATTACGTGGATGCAGAGGAAGAGTTACAAAGGGTGAGACAGGAATTAGTCTCGACTGCTAACTCGCTGGCTAATCAGCTGTTTGAGCAAAAAGACGAGAGAAAGCAATATAAAAACTCAACCGTTGAAGCTTTTGGCAGTTTATCTTTGGGTTTGTGGACAGTCGCACTAGTTGGGTATTTAACTTCAGGCATTTCTTGGGAAACTTACATTCTGATTGCACTTGGAGGATTGTCTGCACTATTCAGTATCTATCTTGTACTGCCTTGGGATTGTGTATATAGGAAGCAAAAGACAGTCCTAAAATACTTGGAAACAAAGCAAATCATAAAATTTGCCAAGTCTTTGGGGTGGTTAATAGTGCTTGCGGTATTTGGAGTAAGGCTAATACAAACAAAAGTCGATTGGTTAATAATTGCAGGACTAATATTCGCAATATTTGCTTACGTAGTTTTTTATGTCAGTCTCTGGAAAAGGAAAAAAGACAACGGGAAAGGAAAAAGCTTAAAGGAGGAAAATCATGGGAAGTAAAGGCAGAAAGAACGTAAAGAAAACCAAGAAGGCGAAGGAGCCAAAAGGGACACAACAGGCCGCCACGAAGAAATAAATGGGTAAATTCTAAATTCTAATATCTAAATCCTAAACGGGTTGAAATGGCCAAAGTTAGCAGCGCAAAACATTATGATTTGGAAGAGCGAACTCTCAGCTTTGCCAAAGAGGTAATAGCATTTGTAAATATTCTCCCGAAAACCATGGCAAACCTAGAGATAAGCAAGCAGGTTATAAGGTCTTCTGGTTCAGTGGGAGCTAATTATATTGAAGCCAATGAAGCCTTGGGCAAAAAGGATTTTGCCATGAGAATCAAGATTTGTCGCAAGGAAGCCAAAGAGAGTATATATTGGCTAAGGCTTATCGAGGCAAGAGGGGAAGAGGCGGAAAAGAGAAAGCAATCGTTGATTAGTGAAGCTACAGAGCTTATGAAGATATTTGGCGCTATCTTAGGTAAAACTCTAAATCCGAAATCCTAAATTCTAAATATGTTTAGGATTTAGTGCTTAGATATTAGGATTTCACACGGGGAAGGGGATAAAGGGGGGGGTATTGCAGGAGGACGATATGCCGAACGAATATGAAATCAACGAGCTAGCCAAGGAAGAATCCTGGCGGATGTTCCGCATCATCGGGGAGCTGGTGGAGGGCTTCGACACCCTCACCGGCATCGAGCCCGCGGTAACCATCTACGGCTCGTCCCGCCTCAAAGCCGACGACAAGCTCTACGCCCAGACCGAGGAAATCGCCTACCAGCTGGGGCAGCTGGGCTTTTCCATCGTAACGGGCGGGGGGCCGGGAGCGATGGAAGCGGCCAACAAGGGCGCGAAAAGGGCCGGGGTGGAATCGGTGGGGCTGAATATCGAACTGCCCCAGGAGCAGGCCGTCAACGCCTACACTACCAAGTCCATAATCTTCCACCACTTCTTCGCCCGCAAGGTGATGCTGGTAAAGTACGCCACCGCCTTCGTCATCATCCCCGGGGGCTTAGGCACGCTCGACGAGCTGACCGAGGTGCTGACCATGATGCAGACCCATAAGATAAAGCCCTTCCCGGTGATACTATTCAACAGCCGCTACTGGAAGGGCTTCCTCGACTGGCTGAAAAGCTCGGTGCTGAATAAGGGCTGCGTCTCCGAAGAAGACCTCGACCTGCTAATAGTCTGCGACCGACCCGAAGAGGTGGTCGAAGCTGTCCAGGGCTGGTACACCACGCACAAGCTGGTGGGCAGGAAGGCACTGCCCAAGTAACATGAAGGGACTTTGAAATGGCTGAAAAAGAAAGGGTCGGCGAGGTAATCGAAGCCAGCACCACCACTCTTACCGCCCAGTGCTACGAGCTGTACGAAATACCGCCGCTGGGCAGCCTGGTCAAGACCGGGGATTCGTCCGCCGAGCTCTACGCCATCGTCTATAACGCCGCCACCACCAGCCTGGAGCCGGGGCGCCGCCCTATTGCCCGCGGCAAGGACGAGACCAGCGAGGAGGCAATCTACCGCTCGTCTCCGCAGCTGGCCAAGCTTTTGCGGAGCGAATTCGGGGCGGTGGTGGTGGGGCATAAAGAGGGCGACAGGCTCTATCATCATTTGCCACCCCAACCCGCCCGCATCCACAGCTTCGTCTATCAGTGCCCCCCCGCCGAGGTCAGGGAGTTCGGGCAGTCCTTCGACTTCCTCAACATATTGCTCAACGCCGGCCTGCCCGTTCCCGCCGAGGAGCTGGTCAGCGCCGCGCTGCGCCAGATGAGCCGGGCGCATAAAGACCCCCGCGCCTTTCTGGTGGCGGCGGGCAAGGAATTAGCCATATTGCTCAGCGGCAACCTCAACCAGCTTAAAGCCATCCTGGGGAGGATTAAACAATGAGCGAACGTCTGGGCATTGTCGTCTCCGGCTCGTTGACTAAAGGGATGGAGGTCAAGCTGGACAGCTCGGCATCTATCGAGGATATGGCGGTGGGGCGCTTCGTCACCATCGAGGGGGCAAAGCGGCGCTTCTTCGGCATGATAAGCGAGGTCAGCCTGGGAATGACCGACCAGAGGCTTGCCCTCACCCCACCCGACGTCGCCGACCCCTTTATCGCCGAGGTACTGGCCGGCACCAGCACCTTCGGCACTTTGCACGTTAGCCCCACCCTGGTCATCGGCGGCGACGCCGCCAGCCTGCTCGAAGGCCCCCAGCCCGTCAAGACCGTGCCCAGCCACTTCTCCGTGGTCAACCTGGCTTCGGAGCGGGACGTGGAGCTGGTCTTCGGCAGCGAGGACGCCAAGAGATTTTTCATCGGCAACCCGCTGGATATGGAAACCAAGCTCTGCCTCGACCTGGAGGAGTTCGTCAAGCGCTCCAACGGCATCTTCGGCAAGAGCGGCACGGGCAAGACCTTCCTCACCCGCATCCTGCTCATCGGCATGCTGCAAAAGAGCCAGGCGGTCAACCTGGTCTTCGATATGCACAACGAATACGGCTGGGAAGGCAGCAGCGAAAAGGGCACCAAGGTCAAGGGACTGAAACAGCTTTTCCCCTCCAGAGTGGCCGTATTCACGCTTGATGAGGAAAATTCCCGTCACCGCCAGGTAATCACCGATTTCGCGGTTAAGATCGGCTACGACGAGATTGAGCCCGCGGACATATCCCTGCTGCGCCAGACGCTGAACCTCACCGAGCAGGCCACGGAGGCAGTCTACCGCCTGCGGCAGCGCTTCGGCAAGGACTGGCTGAGCCAGACCCTGGAGACGAGGGAACCCGAGGAAACCAGAACCCTGCTCGACGAGCTCGATATCCACGAGAGCACCTTCCAGAACCTGCGGCGGGGGCTGGCGACCATCCAGCGCCTGCCCTTTATCGAGCCCAAGCCCCCCACCAACGCCGTGAAAGCCATCCTGGAACACCTCGACCGCGGCACCAACGTGGTGCTGGAGTTCGGCCGCTACCGCGATATCACGGCTTATATCCTGGTAGCTAACATGCTCAGCCGGCGCATCTACGCCCAGTACCAGGAGCGGATGGAAAAAGCCATGGCCGAGGATACCACCCGACCCACACCGCTGGTTATAACCATCGAAGAAGCCCACAAGTTCCTCAACCCCGAGGTCGCCAGCCAGACCATCTTCAGCACCATCGCCCGCGAGATGAGAAAGTATAACGTCACCCTGCTGGTCATCGACCAGAGGCCCAGCGGCATCGACAGCGAGGTTATGTCGCAGATGGGCACCAAGATAACCTGCCTGCTGGATAACGAGCGCGATATCGACAGCGTGCTCGCCGGCGTATCGGGGAGAAACGAGCTTAAATCGGTCCTGTCCAAGCTCGCCGCCAAACGGCAGGCGCTCGTCTTCGGGCACGCCGTGCCCATGCCGGTAGCTTTCCAGCCCCGCGAATACGGCTCGGCGGAATCTTACCGCGGGTTTACCGCCAGCGGCAAAACGGGGACGAAAGAAGACATCGAGAAGCTGTGGGAATAAAGGCTCGAGCTAGAGCTTCTCCAGGCCACGGACGACATCGTTGAGGTCATCGAAGGGCTGACACTTCAGCTTCTTATCTTTGCAGACATCCATCAGCCCGTCACGGGCGAAGACTTGCTGAGCCAGCGCCGCGGGGAAGTAATCGGAAGGCCCGTTGCCGATGCACACCACCTGGTAGCCCTGCTTAAGGAACAGCTTGGTGTAAGCCTCCTTGAAACCCTTTTTCAGCACCGCGCCTTCGGGGCCGATATACCGCACCCCAAGCCCGTCGGGGCTGAAGTTGGTCCGGGCGGCGTAGACCTCGATGTTGCCCAACCCGACATCCTCCAGAATTTCCTTGATGTAGAAATCCAGCCCGTTGCTGACCACCAGGAAGCGAAGGCCCCTATCCTGGCAATAGTTCACCAAGTTGCGCAGCCCCTCGCGCAGCTTAACTTCTTCGCGGGCGACGCGCAGCAGCTCGTCGCGGCCGGCTTTGACCATAGCGAAGGCCCTGGCGTTGAAGTCGCCCACCGTCATCTTATTCTGCCGGTATTGCTCGTAAAGCTTGCGCCAGTCGCCTTCAGCGAAGGCGTCGAGCAGGGCAAAACTGACATCTTCTTCGGTAAGGGTGCCGTCAAAATCGCTCTGAATAATCATGTTTCGAACTTAAAGAATCCGTAGTGGATGACACTAGGGCAGGATTATACTTGAATCCAAGCCGCATTTCAAGGCTCTGGCTCCCCGTCGGCATTTCAGGCGTTGTCGGACATTGACAGTTAAACGCCGTAGGGTTTAGTATGTTGCTAGTTTTTGGGAAGGGCAGGGGGGGGTTCCGGCCCGACCCCGAATACCAGAACTGTCCATTCTATACTGGCACAGTATATAACTATCGCCAGTTACAGTCTAGAGCTGAAGATTGATTGAGGAGGAAACAAGTCATGTCGAAACGCCTTTTACTCAAGGAGCTATCGCGCTACAACGTCGGCACCTGGGCCGATATAATCTACAGGAACGCACTCCTCCACCCCAACGACGAAGCCTTCGTCTACGGAGACAGAAGGATAACCTTCGCCGACTACAACACCCGAATCAACAAGGTGATTCACGGGCTGGGCAAGATGGGGGTAAAGAAGGGGGACGTGCTCGGCATCCTGTCCTGGAGCTGCCTGGAGTTCGCCGAGATATACGGGCTGACCATGAAGGGGGGCTACATCGCCTCGCCGTTTAACCCCCGACTGGGCAAGGACGAGCTCGAGTACCTCATCAAATACTCTGAAACCGATACCATTTTCGTCGGCAAAGAGCTGGTGGCAATGGCCAATTCCCTCAAAGAACGCCTGCCCAAGGTCAAGAACTTCATCTCGCTGGAGACGGCCGCCCCGGGCATGACCGCCTATGACGACATACTCAAAGCCAACTCCGGGGAAGAGCCCGATATCGACCTGGGCGAGGACGACCCCGTCTGCATTATCTATACCAGCGGCACCACTGGTGTCCCCCGCGGCGCCCTCTACACCCAGCGCCGCTTTATCGAAGACTCCAAGATACTGGTCATAGATATGGGGCTGCAGGAAGGACACAAGCGCGTCCAGATAACGCCGCTGTTCCATATTGCCGGCAACACCCACTTCCGCTCTTCGCTCTTCACCGCGGGCTGTAATGTTATCGTCAAGTTCTTCGACGCCGCCCAAACGCTGGAGATTATCCAGCGGGAGAAAGCCACCCACATGGACTGCGTGCCCACCCACCTGGCGGCGATACTCAACCTGCCCGACCTGAAAAAACACGATATCAGCTCGTTGCAGTTCTTCTGGTACGGTGCCTCGCCCATGCCCCTGGAGGTGCTCAAAGGCGGGATGAGGGTCTTCGGGCCCATTTTCGCCCAGGGCTACGGGCAGAGCGAGAGCGGCCCCGCCATCTCCCACCTCTCCAAAGAGGACCACAACGTGCTGGACAAGCCAGAAAAGGAACAGAAGAAGCTATCTTCAGCGGGCCGTCCCGATATCGGGGTGCAGGTCAAAATCCTTGACGAAAAGGGTAACGACCTCGGGCCGGGCGAAGTGGGCGAGATAGTGGTACGCAGCAAGCAGACCATGGTCGAATACTGGAAAAAACCCAAGGAAACCAAGGCGACACTGGTTAACGACTGGCTCCACACCGGAGATATGGGCTACTTCGACGAGGAAGGCTATATCTATATCGCCGACCGCAAGAAGGACATGATTATCACCGGCGGAGAAAACGTCTACCCCAGAGAGGTGGAAGAAGTCCTCTACCGCCACCCTGCTGTGATGGAAGCCGCCGTCATCGGCGTCCCCGACGAATACTGGGTGGAAAGGGTGCACGCCGTCGTCGCCCTCAAGAAGGGCAAACAAGCCACCGCCGAGGAGATTGTCGCCTTCTGCAAGAAGAGCATCGCCGGCTACAAGACGCCGAAATCGATTGAGTTTGTCGATGCCCTGCCCAAGAACGCGGCGGGCAAGATTTTGAAGCGCGAGCTGAGGGACAAGTACTGGAAGGGAACCCAGAAAGAGAAAAAGGGCTGACTCGGCGTTTCTATAGAGTCGGGAGATGGAAACTTACAAGATAAAGTTTGAGCCCCTGGGCTTGAGCGGGCGCTGCCGCGCCGACGAGTCTCTTCTCGCCTGCGCCCATAGCGCCGGTATCGGCATTATCAGCCTCTGCGGCGGCAAGGGGAATTGCCAGTCCTGCCGGATACAGCTAGTGGAAGGCACCGCCTCCCCGCCCACCGCCAGCGAGCTCAAAGCCTACTCCCGCCAGGAGATTAAGGAAGGCTGGCGTCTTGCCTGCCAGACATATCCCACCAGCGATGGCAAGGTGGGGCTGCCCCCCACCTCGCTGACCACCACCCAGCGGGTGCAGACCGAGGGCAAGGAGGTAGGCGTTGCGCCCGAGCCCGTGGTTTTAGCCTATCAGGTTAAACTGGCGACGCCCTCGCTGACCGACGCTCAGGCCGATGCCGACCGCCTGCTCCAAGCCCTAAACCGCCAGCACCGCCTGAGCTGCGACAGTATTGATATCGGGGCCTTAAGCCAGCTATCGCCGCAACTGCGTTCCTGGGGCTGGCAGTTACGAGCCTCGGTGCGCGAAAAAGAAGTAATCGCCTTCGGACCCTGGCCCAGCCGCCAGCTGGGTTTAGCGGTCGACCTGGGCACTTCCAAGATATCGGGCTACCTGGTCGACCTCGACAGCGGCCGGACCCTGGCGGTTAAGGGGGTAAGTAACCCCCAGATCAGCTACGGAGAAGATATTATCAGCCGCATCGCCTACGCCACGCAATCGGCGGCTAAAGCGACGCAACTGCAAAGGCTGGTGGTAAGAGCCTTGAACAAGCTGGCTGGCGACCTCTGCGCCGAGGCCAAGGCTAAGGTCGGGGATATCGTCGACGCCGTACTGGTGGGCAATACCGCCATGCACCACCTGCTGGCCGGCCTGCCCGTAAAGCAACTGGCGCTGGCTCCATTCGTCCCCGCCATAAGCCAGGCGATAGATATCAAAGCCAGCCGCCTGGGGCTAAAATTCGCCCCCGGGGCTTACCTGCACCTGCTGCCCAACATCGCCGCCTTCGTCGGCGCCGACCACACCGCCGTCCTGCTGGCGACGCTGAACGGTGCGAACAGAGAGACGACCCTAGCTATCGACATCGGCACCAACACCGAGGTCTCGCTGATAGATAAGGATAAGATAACGACCACCTCCTGCGCCTCGGGGCCCGCCTTCGAGGGCTGGCATATCAAGGATGGCATGCGCGCCGCCAGCGGCGCTATAGAACGGCTGCGCATTGTGGATAACAAGGTGGAGTACCAGACCATCGACAACGCGCCCGCCATCGGCATCTGCGGCTCAGGCATCCTGGATGCTATGGCTCAGCTCTACCTGGCCGGGGTGCTGGGGGAGGGGGGCCAGATGAACGAGAAACACCGCAGGGTGCGCCGCGGTGATAAGTACCTGGAGTTCGTGCTCGTCGGCGAGAAGGAGAGGAAAGACGTCCATAGGGCTATCGTTATCACCCAGCAGGACGTGCGCGAAATACAGCTGGCTAAGGCGGCCATCCGCACCGGCATCCAGGCGCTGCTGGAAGCCAACGCTTACGAGGAAGAGAAAATCAAGAAGGTGATAATCGCCGGCGCTTTCGGAACTTATATCGATGTCGCCAGCGCCATAGCCATCGGCATGCTGCCCGCCCTCCCCCTGGAGCGCTTCCAGCAGGTGGGCAACGCCGCCGGCACCGGAGCCAGGCTGGCTCTAATCTCCCGCACCAAGCGGGCCGCCGCCCAGAAGATAGTCTCGGGAATAAACTACATCGAACTGGCCAGCGTTCCCGGCTTCAATAAGACCTTTATGCAGGCGAGCTATCTGGGCCGGTTCCGGTTGAAAGAGGGTAAGAGAAAGGGGATTTGAGTGATGGAAACGAAAATAACCAGCGCTACCAGAGAGGTCATAATCGGCGGCGATAGGCCGACAGTGCTCATCGGTGAGCGCATCAACCCTTCGGGTAAGAAGAAACTGGGCGAAGCCCTAAAAGAGGACAACCTGGATATTGTGCGCCAGGAAGCCAAGGCTCAAACCGAGGCCGGCGCCGATATCCTCGACGTTAACGTGAACATATTCGGCATCGACGAGCCCGACCTGCTGCCCAAGGCAGTCAAGGCGGTGATGGAGAGCTCGGAACTGCCCCTCTGCATCGACAGCGCTAACCCCGAGGCGCTGGAGGCGGCAATCAAGGTCTATAAGGGCAAGCCGCTGGTCAACTCGGTCACCGGCGAGGAACACTCCCTGGCTAAGATCCTGCCCGTTATCAAAAAACACGGCACCGCCGTCGTCGGGCTGGTGCAGGACGACAACGGCATCCCCAAAACCCCCGAGGCACGGCTGGCTGTGGCTAAGAAAATAGTGGAGCGCGCCGAAAAGCTGGGCATTCCCCGCGAGGACATCATCATCGACTGTTTGTGCCTGGCGGTAGGCGCCGAAACGACCTCGGGCACGACAGCGCTGGGAACGATTCGCTTAATCAAGCAGGAGCTGGGGGTGAACATGACGCTGGCGGTAAGCAACATCTCCTTCGGGATGCCCGACCGCGACCTGCTCAATAACGCCTTCGTGGCGGCATGCATCGCCGCTGGCATAACCTGCGTTATCGTCGACGTCAAGAAGATACGCCCCGCCGTCCAGGCGGCCGACGTGCTTATGAATCACGATAAACACGCCCGGCGCTACATGGAAAGTTACCGCCAGCGCCAGCAAGAGCAGACTCAGAAATAGAGCCGGCTAGGCTGGCAATAACCGAGTTATCTGTGCTATCATAAGGAACGATTTATCGCCATTTGCCCGCTCCCCGCATTACCGATAGAATCGAGCTGGGGGGTGGGCGTACTTATCAAGAAACGAAGGAGGCAAACATGGGCAGGTTAGACGGAAGAGTAGCTATCGTTACCGGCGGCGCCAAGGGTCTGGGCAAGGCTTTTTGCTTCGCCCTGGCGAAAGAGGGCGCCAAGGTAGTGATGGCGGCGCACCGCCTCGATACCGACGAAGCCAAGCAGGCGGCTAAGGATATAGAAGCCAAGGGCGGCATGACGGTAGAGGTCGACGTTACCGACGAGGCGAGCACCAAAGCTATGGCCGAGAAGGCGTTTAAGAAATTCGGCAGGATTGATATTCTGGTCAACAATGCTGCCTTCTACTATGGCGTGGGGAGAAAGCTTTTCCATGAGGTTTCGACGGAGGACTGGGATAAGGCAATGGCGGTAGGGGCCAAGGGTCCCTGGCTCTGCGCCAAGGCCGTATTCCCCTATATGAAAGAGCAGAAGAAGGGCAAGATTATCAATCTCTCTTCCGATACCGCCTTCGGTCCGACCAAGGGGATGATTAACTATATTACCTCCAAGGCGGCTGTTGTCGGCATCACCCGCGTCCTGGCCGGAGAGCTGGGAAAGTATAACATCTGCGTCAACGCCTTAGCCCCCGGTTACACCGATACCCCGGCGAGCTGGACCATCGGCGACGTGAGCAAGTTCGATACCAACACCACCCCCCTAGGCCGCGTCGGCAAACCCGAGGACATGGTCGGGGCCGTTGTCTTCTTCGCCAGCGATGACAGCGACTTTATCAGCGGCCAGACACTGATAATCGATGGCGGCCGGCGGGTGATCTAAGCCAACAGGGCGATTAGATTCTCTCTCCCAACCGTAATCGGGGGTCTTTATTGCCGAGAGGGGGTAAATGAGCCCTGAGAAACTAATATTCAGCTTCGAGGAGCTGGGGCGAGAGCACAAGCAGCTGGTCGGCAAGAAGTGCGCCAACCTGGGGGAAATGCTGCGCATGGGACTGGCCGTCCCGCCCGGTTTCGCCACCTCAATCGCCATGTACCGCCGATTCGCCAAGGAAACGGGGGCGGCGGCGGAAATCTCCGGCTACGTGAGCCAGCTGGGCCAGCTCAAGAGCAAGAACATTGCCGTCTTCGACGAAATGAGCCGGAAAATCAGGGGCATGATTGAGAGCAAGAAGATGCCCCCGGCTCTAGCCAAAATGATAGCCTCTCACTACAAGGAGCTGGAGAAAAAGGGGGAAGCCCCCGACGGCGCCGTCTCGGTGCGCTCATCGGGGACGGAGAGCCGGCCGGGTATGTTCGAGACCTACCTGAACGTGGTCGGCATCGAAGACGTGCTCGACAAGATAAAGAAGGTCTGGTCGAGCGCCTATACCGCCCGGGCTATCGCCCTGCGGGTCAATAAGGATATACCCGTCACTGGCGACGAGCTCGGGGTGGCTGTTTCCAGGATGATAAACGCCCGCTCGGCGGGTATCAGCTTTACCCTGGACCCGATTACGGGCGATACCTCAAAGATAATCATCAACTCCAGCTGGGGGCTGGGGGAGGGGGTGGTCAGCGGCGACGAGGATGTGGACCGCTTCGTGGTGGACAAGAAGACCCTGAAGATAATCGAAAGCTCCACCGGCAAGAAGGCAAAAAAGGTGGTCAACAAGAAGCGGGGGGTGGAGTGGGGCGATGTGCCCTCAAAGCAACAGTCGGCGCTTTCTTTGAGCAACGACGAGGTATCAGCCATAGCCAAGCTGGCGTTATTCCTCGAAGAACGCCTGGGCAGGGCGCAGGACACGGAATGGGCCATCAATGCCGATGCCATCCCGCCTGACAACATAGTTCTCCTCCAGACCCGCCCGGCCGGGCTCACCGTTAAGAAACCGGAATCGGTTACCGACCGTATGATTGACCTGATTGTGCAGAAATTCTATAGACCCTGACCCTAAATATACTGCTTAGCCTTAAACCGAACCGAGGTGAAAGGTGCCGAAGAAAAAGCGGGTAGCTAAAATCTGGGACGCAGTGCCCGGTTACGACTTCATCGAGGAAGTCGACCTCGCCGCCATACCCTCTTGGTTCCTCGACGGCACGCACAGCGTACCGCCGTTGACACCCCTCTTCGCCTACCAGTGGGCGCGGTTCTGCAGCCACGGGTTCAAGGCAGCCTGCTACAAGCTGGGCATCCCCACCTGCAAGGGCTGGGAGATTCGCATCTTTAACGGCGGTATCTATTGCGGCTTACATATCGTCAGAGACCAGAAAGAGATTGCCCAGCGCGAGGTCAAGTTCCGCCAGGCGTTGCGGCCCTGGCTCGAGGACTTCGACCACCTCTGGGACGGCTATAAGAAAGAGCTGCTGGGCATCTACGACAAGCTCAAGGAGCTCGACGTCGACCGCGCCACCAACCTCCAGCTTTACCACCACAACTACGATTTGATGGAAGCCTACATGCGGATGTGGGAAATCCACTTCATCGGCATGTATTCATCTTTCAACACCTGGCTGCTCCTGGAAGCCCTGACCAAGGAGCGCTTCGGCTTGAGCGACCAGGAAGCCGAGTTCCAGGACATGATGCGGGGCTTCGACAACAAGGTTTACCAGATGGACAAAAAGCTCTGGGAGTTCGGCCAGCTCGCTATCGAAATGAAGCTGGCCAATATCTTTAAGGAAAACAAGCCCCCCGCCATTCTCCCCAAGCTCAAGCAGTCGGAGAAGGGCAAAGAATGGCTGAAGCAATTCATGGACTACATGACCACCGACGACATCGGGGGGTGGCGGATGCAGCACTTCACCGACTTCAACGAGCCCTACTGGCTGGAAGACCCGGCCACGCCCATCGGGCTGGTGAAGGACAATATCATGAGGGGCAACAGCTACGACCTGGAAGTCACCCGGGTCGAGATTGCCAAAAAGAGGCGAGCCGCCATCGCCGCCTTCTTAAAAAGGGTGCCTCCCGAGGAGAAAGAGCTCTTCGAGGGGCTGATAAAGCTGGCGGGGAAGGCAAGCTCCTACAGCGAGGAGCACGACCTCTACTGCGAGCTGAGTGTGCACGCCCTGATGCGCCGCGGCTACCTGGCCATGGGCAGAAAGCTCGCCCAGAGCGGGACTATTGATAACCCCGAAGACATACTGATGCTCAACCCCGACGAAATCGACCGCGTGATAATGGTGCCCGAGGCGAACGATATGCGCTGGCTAACCAGAAGGCGGCGGGCGGAATGGGAAAAGGCGCACAAAACGACCAACCCCCCCGTGCTCACCAGGCGCGCCAGCCTGGAAGAAGCCATTAATTTAGACCTGCTGCCCTCGCGAGACGCCATCGCCATCAAGATTGTCGTCGGCGAGATGCCCCAGCCCAAGCCCAAGCTCAAGGCGAACCTCTGGGGCATCTGCGGCTGCCCGGGCCAAGCCGAGGGTCCCGCCCGCGTGGTGACCAAGTATGTAGAGCTGAAGAAGGTGCAGCCGGGCGACATCCTGGTCTGCCCCAGCACCAACCCCACCTGGACGCCCGTCTTCGGGCTGGTCAACGGCGTCATCACCGATACTGGCGGCACCCTCTGCCATGCCGCCATCATCGGGCGGGAATACGGCGTGCCCACCATCGTCAACGCCCAGAAGGCTACGGCGAAGATTAAGACCGGCCAGCGAGTGAAGATAGACGCCACCAACGGGGCTATATATATCCTGGACAAATAAAATCCTTAGAATAGCCAAGGCATCTGGAATTAACAACCAGAGGTGTGCTATCTTTAGAAAAGCTCTAAGGAGAGGAGAAAAATGGCAGAAACAAAGTACGGCAAACACATTATCACCAAATCAAAATCCGACCTCACGCTCCCCGACTTCCGGCGCGAAGCGCTGAAAACAGCCCCCGATACCAGAACCCCCATGATATATTTAGACGACGAGGTCTTCAAGGGGGCTTTCTATGTAGAGTGCGTCTGGTTCTGGAAGGGCATGGACAAACCCGAGGTAGAAGCCCACACCCATAATTTCGACGAAGTCATCACCTTCTTCGGCTCCAACCCCGACGACCCGCAGGACCTCTGCGGCGAGGTCGAGATATGGCTGGAGGACGAAAAACACACACTGACCAAGAGCTGCCTTATCTTCGTGCCCAAGGGGATGAAACACTGCCCGCTGCATATTAAAAGGGTGGACAGGCCCATCTTCCACTTCACCGCGGGGCCGGCCAGCAGCTACAAATAAAAGCGGAGAAGAGACATAGAGACGAAGTTGTTACTCCCGGGGAAGGTGGCTATTATCACCGGCTCGACCTCAGGCATCGGCCGGGCGGGGGCTATCGCCTTTGCCCAGGAAGGCGCCAGCGTCGTTATCAGCGGCCGCAATAAGGAGCGGGGTGGGGAGGTGGTGGAGACGATAAAGCAGCAGGGAGGCCGGGCGCACTTCGTCGCCGCCGATATGCTGGCGGCGGGCGATATCGAGCAACTGGTTAAAGCGGCGGTGGACATCTACGGGCGGCTGGATATTTTCTGGCACAACGCGGGCATAGTAGGGCCCGACGACATTCAAAACATCAGCCCGGAAAGCTACGAGAAGGTGATGGCCGTGCACCTGAAAGCCGCCGTCTTCGGCGTTAAGTTCGCCCTTCCCCGGATACGTAAAGCCGGCGGGGGCGCTATTCTATTCACCAGCTCGGTGGCGGGGCTAAAGCAATCGGGCTACTCGCTGAGCTACTCCCTGGCCAAGAGTGGGCTGGTGATGCTCACCCGCAAACTGGCCGTGGACCTGGCTAAGGATAACATCAGGGTCAACTGCCTCTGCCCGGGGCGGGTGCAAACCGGGATGAGGCCCGACATCTCTCAGGAGAGAGCCAGGGCGCTGGGCATTACGCCTGAGGAGTGGGAAAAGCGGGATAAAAAGCGCATACCCCTGGGGCGGTTCATCACCGAGCAAGAGGTAGCTGATGCCGCCCTGTTCCTGGTCTCGGATAAGGCTTCGGGCATAACCGGCGTTGCCCTCCCCGTCGACGGAGGCTTTCTCGCCGTATAATTGCCGTATAATTAAAGTTTAGAAAGAGGCTTAAAAATGGGAATATTAGACAACAAGGTAGCCATAGTAACCGGTGGTGCCAACGGGCTGGGCAAAGCCTACTGCCTGAGGATGGCTCAAGAAGGCGCCAGGGTGGTGGTCGCCGATATCGCGGACAAGGAAGCGCAGGCGGTCGTCGCCGAAATCAAGGCGGCGGGGGGTAGCGCCATCGCCCTGAACGCCGACGTCACCTCCGAAGCCGCCACTAAGAAAATGGCCGAAGAGACGGTAAAGGCGTTCGGGCGCATCGACGCCCTGGTCAACAACGCTGGCTTCTACTACGGGATGTCGCGGAAGTCATTCGACGAGATCTCGCTGGCGGAATGGGACAAGATGTTTAACGTCAGCGCCAAGGGCACCTGGCTCTGCACGCGGGCGGTATTCCCCCAGATGAAAAAACAGGGCAAGGGCAAAATTATCAACATCGCTTCCGAGGCGTGTTTCGCCACCACCAAGGGGCTGATTCACTATACGGCGGCTAAAAGCGCCGTTATCGGCATCACCCGCGTCCTGGCCGGCGAGCTGGGGCCGTATAATATCTGCGCTAATGTCGTCGCCCCCGGCGTTATCGACACCCCGGGCACCAGGAGCTACATCAACATGGACAAGATGGACGCCAGCTCCGTGCCCATGGGGCGTTTCGGCAAACCCGAGGACATAGTCGGCGCCATCGTCTTCTTCGCCAGCGACGACAGCGATTTCATCAGCGGTCAAACGCTGCTCATCGACGGCGCGCGGCGGGTGAACTAAGAGGGCGCTTACCCTTTAGCTTATAGGCAAGATACTGTATAATACACAATGCAGATAAAAATAAAGTCTTAAGGAGGAAAAAGATATGCCCTGGACTTGGAATTTATACACCAGAGAATTCTGGCCGCAGCGAGACCTTAAGAAATACCCGCTGTGGTTCGTGAACCTGGCCCACAGCTTCCCGGCCTGGACCCCGCTTTTCGGCTGGATGTGGGCTTACCCTTTAGCCCACGGTCTCTGCTACGGTATTAATGAGTCCTCGATACCTACCATCAGGGGCAGCGAGACGCGCAGCATCGACGGGTGCGCCCTGGCCAGCTCCCTCAGGATTAGCGACGAGGCTGAGATTAAAGAAAGAGAAAAGCTCTTCAAAAAGTTCATAACGGAGACCTATGCCCCCAACGCGGATAAGCTCTTTAAAGATATGGAGGATGAGCTGGTAGGGATATGCCAGAAAATCAGGACTTTCGATTATGAAAATGCGCGCCAGTACGACCTGTACAAGCTCTTCCGGGAGGCAGTGCAGATGCTCTACCGGGAGTGGGAGACCCATTTCTATCTGATGTACCCTGTTTATGAGGCCTACTGGCACTGCAGCGATATTGCCGCGGAGTATATCGGAATGAAGGAGTTTACCCCCGCCTGGCACAGAATAATACGCGGCTACGATAACGACCTCTTTGTCCAGGACAAGGCGCTCTGGGGGCTGCGCAGCCGCGCCATCGAGCTCAAGATTGACGATGTCTTCACCAAGAACCCGACCGACAAGGTCATCCCCGCCCTGAAGAAGACAGCGGCGGGCAAGGAGTGGCTGGAGAAAGACCTCAACGACTTCCTGGTGGTCAAGGGCTACGGCTGGCGCTCGCCGCGAATGATGGAGTTCATCGTGCCCTCGTGGTGGGAAGACCCCACGCCGGCTATCGCCCACATTCAGCAGTACCTGGCGATGTCGAAGGACGCCAAGGCGCCCTTCCCGCTGGACGGCATCAGGCCGCGCCTGGTCAAGGAGAGGGAACAGTTGACCCGAGAGCTTATCGACAAGGTCAAGGCGGCTAAATACCCCAACATGGACTGGTTCATGGCCACCCTTAAAATGGCTCAGAAGTCGAGCACCTTCAGTGAGAGCCATGACCTCGCCTGGGAGCAGGGGTGCCACACCACCTTCCGTTACTGCGTAAGGAAGATCGGCGAGAAGGTGGTCAAGTTCGGCACCATTAATGAACCGGATGACATGTTCTTCTTCATCCCCGAAGAGCTGGAGTTGCTCACTGTCTATCCCGACTCCTACGAAGTCAAGGATATCGTCGCCGAGCGCAGGGAAAAATGGATAGCCCAGAAGGAATTCAAGTCGCGCCCGCATATTATTACCGCCGGGCCGTTAACACCGGAAGACATAAACAAGCATCTGGCATCAGTCCACGATGCCATAGTGGCCAAGGTTGTTGCAGGGGACGCCCCCATCGTCAGGCCGGAGACAGGCGCCGCCTTGTTCGGCCTCTGCGGCAGTCCCGCCGGCACCGTCGAAGGTAAGGCTCACCTGGTGATAAACGACACGGATGTCTTTACCACCCAGCCGGGCGATATCATAGTCTGCCCGGGGATGTCTTCGGGGTGGACGCCGATACTGCCTCTGGTCAAGGGGATTGTCACCAACGGCGGCGGCTCCTTAAGCCATGCCTGCATTCACTGCCGTGAGTATGATATCCCGCTGGTATTGAACACGGGCAACGGCACCCTGGTTATCCAGGAAGGCGATAAGATTAAGCTCGACGCCGACCAGGGGCTGGTCTTCAAGCTAAAATAAACTAAAGATGAGGGTGAGGGTCTCAACCGCCAGGACGACGCCCTCACCGGAATTCTACTCACCGGGCTACTTTCAGGGGACAGGGCCGGAAGTCGCTAGCCGGTAGGGGAAACGCTGATGAACTATGAGGTAGTGCATATTGCCGTAGCTCCTCCGGCCCACCCTGACGAAAAGCTGGTAAGCAGCGTCGCCGCCGTTATCAACAAGAGCCACACCTATACCCGCCTGCTGCTGGCCGGTGAGGTGCCCAAAATCATCGCCCACGCCGACAGCCCGCCGGGAGCCGAATCGATAGTTCGGAATCTGCGCAGCCTGGGGCTGGTGGCGCTTGCCTTACCGGACGCCGAACTCCGCCAGTTTCCCCAAATCTTCGAGGCGCAAACCCTGGAATTTAGAGAGAAAGAAGCCCTCTTCCAGGACAGCTCCGGCGCCCAGAAAAGGATGGCAGCCAGCGACATCTTCCTGATTCTCACCGGCAGGGTAGAAAGCTCGACGGAGGTGGAGACGACCACATCGCGGATAAAGTTCAGCTGGGGCGGGACGCTGCTTACGGGCGGCATCCCCGTCTGGCGGAGGGTCAAGCAGACAACCACGGATAAGTCTACCCAGACCGAGGACTTCGCCAGGCTATATGAACGGAAATCAGCCGAGCCCGGTGTAGAGCTCCTCCAACACCACCTGAATTATTCGTTCTTAGGCGCCGAGCGAGCCGCCTCCGCCGCTATGAATTTTAGTACCGTTGTGCGGCGGCTCCGCGAGGCGTTCCCCGAAGCGATTTTCGATGACAGGCTGTCCAAACCCCTGGCTCTAACCACCTCTTCCAGCTGGCAGGATACCGAGCTAAACTGCCGGTTAATCTACCTGTTCCACGCCATGACCAGATAGCGTAGAATAAGTAAAACCTTATAAACGACCGATTGCCCTGCTATACTTTAACCGACAGGGTCCGGCCGCAGTGGGGGCACTGCACGCTGTCCCCCTTGAATTCGGGGGAGACCCTCAGCTTGGTGCCGCAGGAGCAGTTAACCGTCCGGTAATTACTTAGCCGCCACATCATATCGGATGTTTCCCGGGCGCGCTCGACCTTCTGCGGTGATTCTTCCGCGGTCTCTGCCTCGGGTGACGGCGCCCGCAGGGCGGCAGCGCCCGCCATCTTATCCAGAGCCAGCGCCGAGGCCGGGGCAATACCCGCCTTTGCCCCCCTCGCCTCCCGGTAGGCCCGGTCGTAGTCGGCCAGCGAAACCCCCGACATGGCACGCAAAATGCGTATCCTCTCCTGGATAGGCGGATGGGTGCTGGTGAGGTTGCTGGCGGCTCTCCCCTGCTGGCGGAAAGGGTTAACGGTGTACATCGGGGCCGTCGCCTGGTTGGCGGATTTAAGCTGCACGGGTGAAGCGGCAATCTTCTCCAGCGCCGAAGCCAGCCCCTCGGGGTAGCGGGTATAGAGGGCGGAAGAGGCGTCGGCCAGGTATTCCCGCTTTCTGGAAATGGTGAAATAGATAATCTGGGCCAAAATCGGCGCCAGTATAATAAGCACGATGCCCACGGCCAGGATTATTATCTGTCCTCCCCCCTCCCCCGACCGCGAGCTTCTCCTGCCGCCGGCCATACCGCTGAAGAAGAGCACCCGCGTGGCATACCAGGCCAGAATAACGATAGTGCCCAGCATAACGGCGCACATCGCCATCAGCAGCACATCGCGGTTCTTGACGTGGGCCATCTCGTGGCCGATTACCCCCTGGAGCTCATCGCGGTTGAGCTTGGCCAGCAGCCCCGAGGTGACGGCAACCGACGCCTTGTTGGGGTCGCGCCCGGTGGCGAAGGCGTTCAGTGCCGGGTCATCGATGATATAGATATCGGGCATCTTCTCCAGCCCCGAAGCGATTTTCATCTCCTCGACGATGTTGTAGAGGCGGGGGTTATCGTCGCGACCTATCTTTCGGGCGCGCGACACCGCCAGCAGGAGACTATCGCCCTGGAAATAGGCAATCAGGCTCATTATGCCCCAGACGAGCAGGGCGATAACCAGTCCGCCGATGGCGCTCCCGAGAAAGTAGAGCCCCAGGAAATAGCCTAACACGAGCAGCATTATTCCCATGCCTGCGGTCAGGACTACCGACCGCCATCGATTAGCTCTAATCTGTTCCCACATATCTTAAGTCGCTTTATCCTTATGTAAACTTAACCTTGGGGGCTTCCCTCTCCTCAGCTGCTTTAACCTCGAAGAACTCACCCAGCTTGAAGCCGGTCATGGCCGCCACTACGTTCGAGGGAAACATCTGAATCTTATTATTCAGGTTCAAGGCCGAATCATTATAGTACTGGCGGGAAAAGCTTATCTTATTTTCGGTCGAGGTCAGCTCCTCCTGCAGGGCCAGGAAGTTCTGGTTCGCCTTCAGGTCGGGGTATCTTTCGGCTACCGCCAGCAGCCGGGACAGGGCGCTGCTGAGCTCGCCCTCCGCCTTGGAACGGGCACCGACATCGCCGCTGGACAGGCTCTGCGCCAGATTTCGCGCCTTGGTTACCGCCTCCAGCGTCTCCCGCTCGTGCTTTACATAGCCCTTGACCGTCTCTATCAGGTTGGGGATGAGGTCGTAGCGCCGCTTGAGTTGGACGTCGATCTGCGCCCAGGCGTTGCGCAACTGATTACGTAGTCCTATCAAGCCGTTGTAGGTAGCAATGAAGAAGATGAGAAGTATTACCACAATACCGCCGACAATATAGACTGCTAACATCGTAACCTCCTTATACTGTTATTGAACTGTTATTGAAACCAGGGCTTACTCTAAAGCCCGGCTAGCCTTCGGCTTTAAAGGTATCACCCAGGAAGCAAAGAACGCGGTTCTCGGCGTCCATTTCGGTGCCCGACTTTGCCGCGCACTGCTCTATAATCTGGCCTATCTCACCGCCATCAAACCATAGCCCGTCTCCCCTCAGGCAAACATCAATAAGCACTTCCGGTTCCTGACCTATGTGCGTTTTTTTCATCTTCTTGCCGCAGACGGGGCAACGCCGCTTTTTCTCGGCGGTCTCAGCATCGGGCAAATCGGCTATTTTAGCCAGCGATAGAGCGCCTCTATCCAGCCCCATCCTCTCCAGCATTAGCTCCAGTTCCCCCGCGTCGAACCAGACGCCGGCGCAGCTGGTGCAGTGGTCCAGCTCAATCTTATCTTGCTCGACTACTATCATAACCTCACGACAGGCGGGACAGAGCATACGTCACTCCTCAAGAACAATTTTACCATAAATAATCGGATAGTGCAGCGGGATAAACCCGCCTACCATATCCCGGGCAGGAGCGCCCGGCGCTGGGAGGGATAATCGGGGAAGTGCTGCCGGTACCAGGCGTGGTGGGAGCGGGCGCGGGGCACCAGATTAGCCGCCGTCCAGACAGCGAAAGCCAGCCCCGGCAGCGACCAGGTCGCCACCGCCCAGCCCGTCCAGATAACGACCTCGCCGAAGTAGTTGGGGCAGGATAGCCAGCGGTAAAGCCCGCCGTAGGGAATCTTGTAACCGGAGTCAGCCGTCTTAGCCAGCTTGTGGAGAGTCTGGTCGGCACTGCGGTTGATGATAAAGCCGATAATAAAGAGCACCACCCCGACGATAAACCGCGGGTCGCCCAGCCACTGGTTGGAGTAGCCGCCGGAGAAGGTAAAGATATAGCGGCCGTTGAGGTAACCGTTGGCCATGTTGAAGAGCAAGACGACGCCGACCACGACCAGCGGCACCCCCCGGCTGTGGAGGCGCAGGCTGAAGGGATAGATGAAGGCGCGATGCAGGTAGTGCGCTTCCCACAAACCCAGAAAGACCAGCGTGGTTACGGTTATGGCGTTGCCGCCGATAAAGAAACAGACGGCGAAAGCCAGCGGCGCCGCCGACTCCATGATAACCCAGCCCAGCCTGTTGTTGACGGCAAAGCCCCAGCCGCGGCGCACATAGCGCCCGTAGGGGGCGGCAAAAAAGAGCAGCGATAGAAAGGCGACGACCGCCAGCCAAAACCAGACGATGATGAACCCGTTAAAGAAGGTCAGCTCGCTCAAAGTCGCTCCGTCTTTTCCGGTTTCAAGGGACGGCTGAGCTTACCCGCCGCCTCGAACCACTTCAGGGTATCGATAAGCGTTTCCCGGAACGGGCGCGGGTGGTAGTCGAGCTCCCGGGTCGCTTTCTTATGACTTATGTGGCGGTGGCCACGCAGTGCCTGCAGAGAGACGCTGGTATAAAGCGGCCGCCGCCGGGCCAGGCGGTCAAAGGCGGTGATAAAGGGGGCGCCGATTTGCGCCAGCCACATCGGGTAGATTGAACCGGGGGCTTTGACGCCGGTTATCAGCTCCGCCATCTTAGCCACCTCGCGCAGCGACAGCCAGTGTCCCGAAAGAATATACTTGGCTCCGGTGGGGGCTATTTCTTCAGCGCACATCGCTCCCTGGACGACGTCGCGCACGTCCACCCAGTCAAAGCCGCCGCTAACCAGGGCGGGCAACCGGCCGTTGGCCAGCCTTAATAGCGCCTCGCCGAAGTGCGACGGCTTGTAGTCATGGGGCCCGATAATCGCCGTGGGGCTGATGATAACAGCGTCCAGACCCCTTTCTATCCCCCGGCGCACCTCTCTCTCCGCCGCCGCCTTGGAGAGGTCGTAAAGCGGGTAGTGCCGGGATTCCACCAGGGGACTCGATTCGTCAACGGGGATATCCGCAGCCGCATCGGTCATGGTATGGATGGAGCTGAAGTGGACCAGGCGGCGCACGCCGCAGCGCAAGCAGGCTTCGACCACGTTGCGGGTACCGATAACATTGACCGCCTCCAGCCGGGACCAGCTGTCTTTAGAGATGGAGATGCGAGCCGCCAGGTGATAGACCACCTCGGCGTCCTCAAAGGCTTTCAGCAGGGACTCGAGGTCGCAGATATCGCCCGGGACGACCTCGATATCCAGCCCCTCCAGCGCCTGTCGGTCCAGATGGACCAGGGCGCGCACAAAACGACCTTTTCCGGCTAGGGCACGCACCAAGTTAGCGCCAGCATGTCCGGCGGCACCGGTTACTACTATCATTATTGCAGGCAATTATATCAAAAATGCCCGTCGGTTGTAATCGCCAAATACCCCGGATAGCGAGGCGAGAGCCCGTTATACTCGATAAGCTGTATCTCTATTCCCGCCAATGAATGGGGTTTCCTGATAACTCATGGCTAAAAATGATATAATGGCAGCGACTATCTCAGGTGGCGGGAAAGATGAAGCCAGGCGAAAAACTGCTAAAGAGCTACTCCAATCCCCGGCTCAAAGAGCCTTTTCTGGTGGCGGCGGGCCCCGGCACCGCCGACGTAGGCTTAAGGACGGCCAGCTACCTCCAGGAAAAGCTGGGGGCGGAGCTTTTCGCCGAGATAGAGCCTGGTGACTTCTTCACTCCCCCCTATAGCTTCACCTTTCGCGACGGGCTAATCGATATCGCCCCCATAGAAGCGAGGGAGCACAAGCCCCGAAACCGGTTTTATTACTGGAAGTCGGGCAAGAGCCACGACATCATGTTCTTCACCGGCAACGCCCACCCCCTCCCCGGCAAGGTGCCGGAGCTGGCCGGCTATATACTGGAGGTGGCTAAGGGCTTCGGGCTCAAACGGCTCTACATGCCCGGTGCTTTTCTCTCCGACATCCACCATTTGAGCGAGCCCACCCTGTACGGCTCGGCAACCAGCGACGAACTTCGGCAATACCTCCACCGCTACCACATAGTAGACACCCCGCCGATGAACATCGCCCATAACCTGAACGCCTGGCTGCTGGGCATGGCCAAGAGCAAAGACATCGACGCCATCGGACTGGTCAGCGAGATACCCGCCTATAAACCCGAGGAAAGAAACACCAGGGCCTGCCGGGCGCTGGTCAGGGCTTTGCTCCAGATGCTCGAAATAGAAGCCCCCGACCTTTCCGACCTGGATACCCTGCTCGCCGAGGAAGACAAGCGGACGGAACGGCAGCTCGCCGAGCTGCGGGAATCCGCCGACGAGAGAGCCCTCGATTTTCTCCATTACCTCGACGTGCTGGCAGAGCGCAGCCAGCAAGCGTCCAAAGACAGGGGGGCGCTGCTGCCCTCGGAAATAGAGCTGCCCGCGTCGCTCCAGTTCATCGAGGAGCTCTACTCCCGGGCTAAAAGCGACCCCGACAGGGTCGGGGAGCTCAGGCTGGCGGTGCAACAACTGGCAAGCTCGGACCGCCTGCTGATAATGAGGAAATAC
>JALHSZ010000002.1 GCA_022865485.1 Dehalococcoidales bacterium
ATTGCGGCTGTATTTACAGCGAGTGGGAACGCTACGGCGACACAACTATAAAATAAGAGGGAGTCCTTCTTAAGAAGGACTCCCTCTTATTTTATAGTTGTGTCGCCGTAGCGTTCCCACTCGCTGTAAATACAGCCGCAATATTGCTGGCGGTGCAGATTCATCGGCTTGGTGATGTGGCGGCTGTCCGAGTAGCGTTTCCTCAAGTCGGCGTAGAGAAATTCCACGCCCTTTTCCCCACCCAGCTCAGCCCCTATCTCCTGTAATAACTCGTGCTTCTGGTGGGGGCTGATGAGCAGGGTGGTGGTGAAAGCGTCGAAGCCCATCTCTTTGGCCGTTTCCGCCGTTTTGGACAGGCGCAGCCGGAAACAGTGCCCGCAGCGCTCGGCTTCATGCCCGGCCACCCTCCGAAAATACTCCACGATGTCGTAGCCGCCCGTGTTTATCAGGGGCAGCTTCATCTCCTCAGCCAGCGCCTGCATTGCCTCCAGGCGCTGCTGGTGCTCGGTATAGGGGTGGATATTGGGGTTATACCAGAGCGCGCTCACCTCGTAACCCTGCTGCCGCCAGTGCTCCACGGTATAGGCGGCGCAGTGGGCGCAGCAGCTATGGACTAGAACCCTCTTCATTTTTTACCGCTGTATTTCCTATTGTAGTAAATGTAGGCAATATAGTAAATCGCCATCAGCCCGCAGACGGAGTAGGCCAGGGTGAAACCGATAGGTTCCATCTCGGGCATCGCCTCCTGGCCCAGGGCTACCAGGGTGGCGCCGATTACCGCCGCCGCGATGCCGAAAATGCGGAAGGCAAGGTAGGACGCCTTTTCGCCGATGCTGTAAATCCTCTCGTCGACGACCACCTCCTTGACCCCTCTTCTGAAGAGCAGCAGTATCACCAGGGCGGCTATGGCTACGGGTATCGGTATCAGGGCGTTGCCGCTGACCACCGCCCAGCCGACAAGCCCGGCCATAATGATGACAACGAACATCTTTATTACGGTGAATGTCTTAAAGCGCATCTTTTTCCTCCATCACTCCTCGTACTGGAAGACCTCTTCCAGCGCTACGCCGAAGGCTTTAGCAATCTTAAAGGCCAGCTCGATTGACGGCACGTACTTGCCCTGCTCTAAAGCGATTATGGTCTGGCGCGTGCAGCCGGCGCGTTGAGCCAGCTCCTCCTGCGTCATTTCATTATTATCGAAACGCAGGCGGCGGATGTGGTTGTTTATCCTGGTGCTAGGCATGGTTTACCTTTCGGCCGTACATTATCAGGGCGGCGATAGCCTGCGTCAGCAGCAATGTCACCCCGCCGATTATGGCGATAAAGAGGGGAAAATACACGGGAATATTATCGCTGCCGCCATTCATATAGGTAATGGCCAGCGCCAGCAGCAGGGCGACGACAACTGTGTAGGACGTTCCCGTTGCAAAGAGCGAGGCTTTGCGGAGGATAGCTTTATCTCGCTCGTCGGTAACGGCTTTCAAGCGGCTTTTCAGGATGCTCATAACCACGTTCATAACGACCAGCGCGGCGAAGGCGGCGGCAAGCAGCCAGTAGAAGGTCATCTTCATGGTCTCGTCCTGCCAGTAGAAAATGGTGCCGTTTACTGTGAAAAGCACCGCCCAGCCGATAACCAGGGCACCGAATATTACCAGTTGCACCCAGGCTGTTTTTTGACTTATGGTCATTAAAAGATACCTCCTTGAGTAATCCAGACAATACATATTGTAAATCATAAAATACTAAATGTCAAGTATCTTTTACATTCCTTTATAAAATTTCCCTAAAATCTAAAAGTTTTTGCGGTTGGGGTGCGTTACAGCAGCGTGCCCTGCGGGGGCTTCTTGTTATAGGGCAGCCCCAGGTGCGCGTAGGCCAGCGGGGTGGCTAGCCGGCCTCTCGGCGTCCGTTCCAGGAAGCCGAGTTGCAGCAGGTAAGGCTCATAGACATCCATGATGGTATCCGCCTCCTCGCTGATGGAGGCGGCGATGGTATCCAAGCCCACCGGACCTCCGTTGAACTTTTCAATGATGGTGCGGAGTACCTTATGGTCTATCTCATCCAGGCCGATGTGGTCTACCTCCAGCTTGGATAGAGCCTCGACGGCTACCGCTTGGGTGGCGATGCCGTCGGCCATCACCTGGGCGTAGTCCCTGACCCTTTTCAGCAGGCGGTTAGCCACGCGGGGCGTGCCCCGGGCTCTACGGGCTATCTCGCTCAGGCCCTCCCCCTCCGCCTTTACCTGGAGGATAGCGGTCGAGCGCTTGAGGATGGTTTTTATGGCTGACTCCTCGTAGAAATCGAGGCGGTAAACGGCGCCGAAGCGGTCTCGCAAGGGCGGGCTGAGCAGGGCAAAGCGGGTGGTGGCGCCGATGAGGGTAAAGTCGGGCAGGGTCAGCCGCAGGCTGCGGGCGCCCGCCCCCTTGCCGATAACGATATCCAGCCCGAAGTCCTCCATGGCCGGGTATAACACTTCTTCCACCGCCCGGTTGAGGCGGTGGATTTCATCGATAAAGAGTACATCGTGGCGGTGCAAGTTGGTGAGGATAGCTGCCAGGTCTCCGCTGCGCTCCACCGCCGGCCCCGAGGTAATCCTGAGGTTGACCCCCATCTCGGCGGCGATGATATAAGCCAGGGTGGTCTTGCCCAGCCCGGGCGGACCGTAAAGCAGGACGTGATCCAGCGCCTCGCCCCTGCCTTTAGCCGCGGCGATGGCTATTCTCAGGTTTTCCTTGACCTTTTCCTGCCCGGTGAAGTCGTCAAAGCAGCGGGGGCGGAGGCTGGTGTCGAGGGTGGTATCCTCGGTTTTGGGCTTGCCTGAAATAATGCGCTCTATTTCTTCGTCCTCCGTTTTTTCACTCAAAAAATCTTCGATTTCTGGAGGCCCGCTAAAATCAATCTAATTATAGCACATATAAGTCGGGCTAAAACAAAGAGCCGCCTCTTTCTCGGGCGGCTCGATTTTAACTTTAGGAATCAGCGCTGGATGCCTAAGCGGTCTCGGTCTTCTCGGGCTCTTCAGTTTTCCCGCCTTCCAGGCTGGGGGCTTCTTCGGTGGCTTTCAGGCTGGGTATCTCTTCGGCTTTAAGTGGGGGCAGTGCTTCTTCGCTGGCTTCAAGAGTCGGCATCGCCTCGCCTTCAGGGCTCAGGATTGCTTCCCCGGCGGCTAGGCTGGGCACGTCCTCGGAGACCGGGCTGCAGGCGGGAATGAGCTTGCCGATAATGACATTCTCTTTAAGCCCGACAAGGCGGTCGATTTCGCCCTTGACCGCGGCCTCGGTGAGCACCCGTGTCGTTTCCTGGAAAGAGGCGGCCGCCAGCCAGCTGTCGGTATTGAGCGAGGCCCTGGTTATGCCCATCAGCACCGAGTGGGCAGTGGCTGGTTCGCCCCCTTCCGCCAGCACCTTGGCGTTAATATCCTCGTGGCGGAAGATGTCTATCAGCTCGCCGGGCACCAGGTCGGTGTCCCCCGAGGAATCGATGCGCACCTTGGACAGCATGCGGTGGACGATAACCTCGATGTGCTTATCGTTGATGTTGACGCCCTGGGAGCGGTAGACCTTCTGCACCTCATCCACTAGGTACTGCTGGGCGGCTTCCTTACCCAGAACATGGAGTATATCCTGGGGATTGATGGAACCCTCGGTGAGCTGCTGCCCCGCCTTGATGTGCTCCTTATCCGGCACCCTTATATGGGCGCTGGCGGGAACGGCATACTCCTGCTGCTGCTCCTCCTGGTAGCTGATAACCAGCTGTTCGTCTTCGATAGATACTTCGCCGGCGACACGAGCCACTATCGGTTTATCTTCGGTGGTCAGCTCAGCTGACTTGGCTTTAGCTTTGGATTTAGTTTTGGATTTGGATTTGGTTTTCTTCTCAGTCGGCGGGTTGGCTAGAACGGCGCCGATATCCACCCACTGACCTTTTTTCACCATGACTTCCCAGCCGGGCGGCAGGGGGTATTCGTCGCGGTAGACCTCGAAGCTGCCGACCTTTATCAGCTTGCCCTCCTCGTTATCAATAACCTCGGCGATGCCGTCTATTTCCGAGATAATAGCCTGGCCCTTGGGCGACCTGGCTTCGAAAAGCTCTTCCACCCGGGGCAGACCGCTGGTGATATCCAGCCCCACCACCCCGCCAGTATGGAAGGTACGCAGGGTGAGCTGAGTGCCCGGCTCGCCGATGCTCTGGGCGGCGATTATGCCCACGGCGGTGTTGAGTGTAACCAGGCGCCCGCGGGCAAGGTCCCGCCCGTAGCAGCGCTGGCAAGCGCCGTGCCGGGAGTGGCAGCTAAGGGGAGAGCGCACAAGGACCTTGGCTATGCCAGCGGCAATAATCTCGTTTGTCTTCTCCTCGTCAATCTCCTCATTTCGGTCAACGATGACCTTCTTGGTTTTGGGCTTGACTACCTTAGCCGCTGCCAGACGACCGATTATCCGCTCGGCCAGCGACGGCAGCAATTCACCTTCCTTCGGCTCCGTTATCCAGATGCCGTCGGTGGTGCCGCAGTCCTCTTCGCGGGTGATAACGTCCTGGGCAACGTCGATAAGGCGTCGGGTGAGATAGCCGCTATCCGATGTCCTCAGGGCGGTATCGGCCAGGCCCTTGCGGGCGCCGTGGGTGGAGATGAAATACTCCAGCACGCTCAAGCCCTCGCGCAGCCCCGATTTAATGGGGAAGTCGATAATCTTGCCCGCGGGGTCGGTCATCAAGCCGCGCATGCCCGCCATCTGCCTTATCTGGGAGATGTTACCCTTGGCTCCCGAAGTAGCCATCATGTAGATGCCGCCGTAGCGGTCGAGCGTCTTGGAGATGACATCGGTAATCTTGTCGGTGGTCTCCATCCAGACGCCGATGGTATTATTATATTTTTCGTCCTCGGTGATTAAGCCCTTGTTATACTGGTTCTCAATAATAGCCACCCTCTCCCCCGCCTCCTCCAGCAGCTTGGGCTTGCTCAGCGGGACCTGGACGTCGCTCATGGCGATGGTCGTCCCCGATTTGGTGGCGTAGCGGAAGCCCAGCTGTTTGATGCTGTCCAGCACCGCCGCCGTCTCCTCATTGCTCAAAAGCTTATAGCAATCGGTGACTATCTGCTTTAAGATCGACTTATCGATGCTTTCGTTGTAAAAGCCCAGTTGGGGAGGCAGTACCTCGTTAAAGATGATGCGCCCCACGCTGGTCTTAATCCTCTTTCCGTTCTCCGGCTCTTTCCTGACCTCGACCTCAGCCCTGAGGTCGATATGCCCCAGTTCGTATCTCAGCTTGGCATCTTCGAAGCTGCCCAGGATAGCGCCTTCACCCTTAGCTCCAGGTATGACCGTGGTCAGGTAGTAGCAACCGAGGACCATGTCAAGGGTGGGGGTCACTATGGGCTCGCCCGAGCTGGGCAGCAGCATGTTATGGGTGCTGAGCATGATTTCCCGGGCTCCCTTAACCGCCGCCTTGGACAGGGGAATATGAACGGCCATCTGGTCACCGTCGAAGTCGGCGTTAAAGGCGGAACATACCAGCGGGTGTATCTGTATGGCGCTGCCGTCGATGAGCACCGGCTCGAAAGCCTGGATGCTGAGGCGGTGCAGGGTGGGAGCGCGGTTGAGCAATACCGGCTGCTCCTTGACCACTTCTTCCAGTATGTCGTATACCTCGGGCTTATTTCTCTCCACCAGGCGGCGGGCGCTCTTGATGTTGTGGGTAAGCCCCTGTGCCATAAGGCGGCGCATAATAAAGGGCTTAAACAACTCCACCGCCATCCTTCTGGGCAACCCGCATTGGTGAAGCTTAAGCTCAGGACCGACCACGATAACCGAGCGTCCGCTGTAATCGACCCGCTTGCCCAGCAGGTTCTGGCGGAAGCGCCCCTGTTTGCCCCGCAGCATGTCGGAGAGCGACTTCAGCTTGTGGTTACCGCTGACCGAGATAGCCCGCCCCCGACGGCCATTATCAATCAGGGAATCAACCGCTTCCTGGAGCATTCTCTTCTCGTTGCGGATGATAACCGCGGGCGCCTCTATTTCCAGCAGGTGGCGCAGGCGGTTATTGCGGTTGATGACCCTTCGGTAGAGGTCGTTAAGGTCGCTGGTGGCGAAACGGCCGCCGTCCAGCTGCACCATGGGCCTCAGGTCGGGGGGCAGCACGGGCAGCACGGTCAGAATCATCCACTCTGGCTTATTACCGCTGCGGCGGAAAGCCTCCACCACCTGCAGCTGCTTGGCTGCCTTGCGGCGGCGCTGCCCCGAAGCGGAAGGTGTCTCTTTGAGCAGCTCGTTGCGTAATTCATTAAGGTTGACGTCCTTGAGTAGCTGCAGGATAGCCTCGGCGCCCATATCGGCGTTAAAGGCCGGTTCAAACTTCTGTTTCAGGTCGAGGTACTGACTCTCGGTGAGCAGGTTGTTCTTGCGCAGGTCCCTCAGCTGTTCAATGTCGGCGGTGAGCTTCTCCTCGAGCTGCACTTTTCCCTCGGCCAGGCCCTGCCGCATCTTGTTTATTTCCTCTACCGTTGCTCCTGCCTTCTCCGCCTCGGCAATAGCGGCTTCCACTTCGTTCTGCTTGGCTTCCGCCTGCTCTAGGTAGTTTTCTTCCAGCTGCTTGATGGCTTCCTGGCGTGCCTCTTCATCTATGGAAGTGATTATATAGTGCGAAAAGTAGAGGACGCGCTCCAGGCTGCGCGGCGAAAGGTCGAGCAGCAGCCCCACTCGGCTGGGTATCCCCTTGGCAAACCAGATGTGGCTCACCGGGCAGGCAAGCTCGATGTGGCCCATGCGCTCACGTCGTACTTTGGCGCGGGCAACCTCGACGCCGCACTTGTCGCAGATAACGCCCTTGTAGCGTATCCTCTTGTACTTGCCGCAGTAACATTCGAAGTCCTTGGTGGGACCGAAGATGCGCTCGCAAAAAAGCCCGTCCCTCTCCGGTTTCAGGGTACGGTAGTTGACCGTCTCGGGCTTGGTGACCTCGCCGTAAGACCAGCTTCTAATCTGTTCCGGCGAAGCCAGCGAGATACGGATAGCGTCAAAATCGTTAACTTCCAGCATTTGCTTCTTCTACCTCTGGCTTAGCTTGACTATCTTTAGCCTTAGCCTTAGCCTTGGCTTTTGCTTTGGTGGCTTTGGGTTTTTTCTGGGCAGCCTCAGGCTCTAACTCCGCCTTGGGGGCTTCGGGTTTTTCCTCTTCAGCGGCCTTGGCCTCTAGTTCTGCTTTAGGGGCTTCGGCAGTTTCTTCGCCAACCCTAAGCGCTGCTTCCAGCTTGGGCATTTCGGCTTCTTCGCTCTCCCTTTCGGCGGCTTCCCTGGCTTCCTCGGCGCTGGCTCTCTCCTCTTCGTTAATCACCTCGATAGCCAGCCCCAGGCTTTGCAGCTCCTTGACCAGGACCTTGAAGGATTCGGGCACGCCCGGCTGGAGAATATCCTCGTTCTTGACTATGGCTTCATAGGTCTTGGCTCTACCGGTGACGTCGTCCGACTTGATGGTCAGGATTTCCTGCAAATTATGGGCGGCGCCATAGGCTTCCAGCGCCCATACCTCCATCTCGCCGAAACGCTGCCCGCCGAATTGGGCCTTGCCGCCCAGCGGCTGCTGCGTAATCAGGGAGTAAGGTCCGGTGGAGCGGGCGTGGACCTTATCCTCCACCAGGTGGATAAGCTTCATCATGTAGATATTGCCGACGGTTACCGATTGGTCGAAGGGGTCGCCCGTGCGTCCGTCGCGGAGGACAAGCTTGCCCACGATGGGTGGGGGCAGGTTTCGTTCCGCTTTCACCTTGTCTATGGCTTCTCCCAGCTTCTTCGCGTCGAGGTCTTTACTCTTTACGCCCATGTCTTCCAGCCACAGGCGGAGGCAAGCGTCCCTGGCTTCACCGGGGTGGTTATCGCTGAACACCCTCTCCCCGTCATAGCCGTTGGTTTTCAGCCAGTTCATGGCCAGCTCCAGCTTCAGGGTGGGGTGGTCGTTATCGGGATTAAGGCTGACGGCGCCGCTCCTCTGGGCAATCCAGGCTTGGGCTAAGGCGTCTTCGATAGCGGCGTCACTGGCACCGTCGAAAACGGGGGTAATCGCCCTGAAGCCCAGCAGTTGGGCGGCCCAGCCCAGGTGGGTTTCCAGTACCTGCCCCAGGTTCATTCGCGAGGGGACACCTATAGGATTAAGGATAATATCTACCGGTGTTCCGTCGGGAAGGAAGGGCATATCTTCGGACGGCGCAATCAGGGAGATGACCCCCTTGTTACCATGCCGCCCGGCCAGCTTATCGCCTACCGAAACTCGGCGCTTCTGGGCAATCCAGACCTGCACCCACTGGTTGACGCCAGCGGACAGGTCATCGCCGTTCTCGCGGGAGAAGACCTTGACATTAATCACCTTGCCCCACTCGCCGTGAGGCACGCGCAGCGAGGTATCCTTTACTTCTCTGGCTTTCTCACCGAAAATAGCCCGCAGCAGTTTCTCTTCCGCCGAGAGCTCGGTCTCGCCCTTGGGGGTAATCTTACCCACCAGTATATCGTCGGGCCCCACCTCGGCCCCGACTCGCACGATGCCGCTCTCGTCCAGCTCGCGCAGGCTCTCTTCGCCGACATTGGGTATATCGCGGGTAATCTCTTCGGGACCCAGCTTGGTATCGCGGGCTTCCACCTCGTGTTTCTCGATGTGGATCGAGGCGAACTTGTCCTGCTCTACCAGGCGGTTGCTGATGATAATAGCGTCCTCAAAGTTATAGCCTTCCCAGCTCATGAAGGCGCAGGTCACGTTCTGCCCCAGCGCCAGCTCCCCGTATTCGGTGGCGGAGCTATCGGCTAATACCTGCCCCGCCTCCACCCGGTCGCCCCGGCTCACTATAGGCTTCTGGTTGATGCAGGTGCCCTGGTTGGTGCGGACGAATTTCATTAGCGGGTAGCTGTCGTTATCGCTGTTATCGTTGGTGACCACAATCTGGGTGCTGGTCACCGAGGTCACCACTCCGGCATTCTGGGCGAAGAGTACCTGCCCGCTGTGCTTGGCGACCTCTATTTCCATGCCCGTCGCCACCACCGGTGCCTCGGGCCGGAGCAGGGGCACTGCCTGCCGCTGCATGTTGGAGCCCATCAGGGCGCGGTTGGCGTCGTTATGCTCCAGGAAGGGTATCAGGGCGGTGGCAACGCTGACTATCTGCTTGGGCGATACGTCGATGTACTGTATCTTGTCGGGGGTTTCCAGCATATAGTGGTCGCCCCATCTGGCTTCAATCCTTTCCTCAACAAACTGGTTCTTTTCGTCGAGGCGGGCGTTAGCCTGGGCGATAATATACTCATCCTCTTTATCGGCGGTCATGTAGCTGACCTCGTCGGAGACAAAGGGAGCAACCTTAATCTGTATTGCCGGCAGCTTGGCCAGCCTGGCAGCGAGCTTGTCGGTAATGACCGTCCTGGCTTTTACCACGGTGCTGCCCTTATCGTCGAGCACTTCTTCCCGGGTCGTCCTGCCCACCAGCTCTGGGGAGCTATTGTCCAGTTCGTTAATTACTCGGCGGTAGGGCGTCTCGATGAAGCCATACTGGTTAATCCGCCCGTAGGTAGCCAGCGAGCCGATAAGACCGATATTGGGCCCCTCAGGCGTCTCGATAGGGCAGATTCGGCCGTAGTGAGAAAAGTGCACGTCGCGGACCTCAAAGCCGGCTCGTTCTCGGGATAAGCCCCCCGGCCCCATTGCCGAGAGGCGGCGCTTATGGGTCAATTCCGCCAGGGGGTTGGTCTGGTCCATAAACTGCGATAGCTGCGAGCCCCCGAAGAACTCCCTCACCGCCGCCACCACCGGTCGGATGTTGACCAGGACGCTGGGGCTAGCGGCATCGGCGCCAATGATACTCATTCTCTCCCTGACCACCCGCTGCAACCTTAAAAGTCCGATGCGGAACTGGTTCTGAATCAGCTCGCCGACGGTGCGCACCCGCCGATTACCCAGGTGGTCGATATCGTCGGGGGTATCGGTGCCGTTATTAATCATAATGATGTGTCTTACTATCTCGACGATGTCTTCTTTGGTCAGGGCGCGGGTGCTTTCCGGAATCTCGAGCTTTAGGCGCTTGTTGAGCTTATAGCGCCCCACCTCCCCCAGGTCGTAGCGCAGGGGGTCGAAGAAGAGGTTCTTTATCAGCTTTCGGGCGTTCTCAATATTGGGCGGGTCGCCCGGGCGCAGCTTTCGGTAGATATCGAGCAGGGCTTCGGGCTCGTCCTTGACCAGAGGCTCGCGCTCTATGGTCGACTTGATAAACTGGTGGTCGGGCGCGTTGTCATCGCTGGCGAATAGCGCCAGCAATTTCTCCTCTTTGCTGTAACCGATAGCCCGCATCAGGGTGGTGATGGGAATCTTGCGCTTGCCGTTAATCTTGGACGAGATTACGTCACGGTTGCTGGTCTCGAACTCCAGCCAGGCACCGCGGGAAGGAATCAACTTGGCGTGGCAGAGGGCGCGGCCGCTGGTGGCATCCTCTTCACGGGTGAAATAGACGCCCGGTGAGCGCAGCAACTGGCTTACCGCTACCCGTTCGGCGCCGCTGGTGATAAAGGTGCCCTTGGCCGTCATCAGGGGAATGTCGCCGAAAAACAGGTCCTGCTCCTTGATTTCGCCGGTTTCCTTGACCAGCAGCTGTGTCCTGACGTAGAGCGGAGCCGAATAGGTCATGTCTTTCTGGCGGCACTCCTGCTCGGTGTAGTGGGGGTCGCGGAATTCGTAGTCCACGAAGCTGAGCGCCAGGCGGTTGCCGGTGAAATCCTCAATAGGGGATATTTCCTCCAGCAACTGCTTTAGCCCCTTCTCCTGGAACCAGCGGAAGGAATCGGTTTGGACCTGAATTAAATTGGGTACCTCTAAAATCTGGGGTAGGCTGGCGTAGGATTTCTTGGGAATGGGAGGCACCTTCTGCTCAATATTTTCTGTCAGCATAAAATCCGTTTCTGCTCGGCTCGACGCCTAAAAAGCGGCAAAACTTCTCACAGTGCAGCTTAACCAAAAATCATATCTGTGGTTAGCTTAGAGGCTTTGCAAGGTGAAAATTGGAGAGGCATAATACAAACTATTATGGTACCACTATTTTGGACTTTTGTCAAGACCCTTTGGGGCGAGTTTGAAAAAAGTGGCTAAAAACCCGCTGGCTTAATCCTGTAGCGGGATGAGGCAGATGAAGCGGAGTACCTGCTTGCCCGTGTTGATAAAGCAGTGTTGCTCGCCGGGGGCGATAAAGACGACGCTGCCTTCGCCGATGTCGGTTTCGCCCTGCCCGCCTCTCACCACCCCCCTCCCGGAGAGGATAAACGCCTCGTGCTCCCAGGGGTGGGCATGTTCGGGGGTGGAGCTGCCCGGCTCGACCTCAAAGACCCGCATGCAGAAATTGGGGGCGCCGTCCCGGGCGGTGATAACCTCCCGCTTCAATACCCCGGGAAGTTCCCGGGTGGGCTCGGTATCGGCATATTTAGCTATTTTCATGGCTGCGTCCTTTGCCTCAGTCGCTGGCGTGAAAATCCTTCACCGCGGCTTCGGCTACTTTCTGGAAGCGCTTGTTGTGCGCGTCTCTACCCTCGAGGTAATCGGAAGGCACCCACTCCATCTCCTTTAGGTTCTCTACCATCATGGGCAGCAGGTCGTAGGGTATGCTCATAACTATCAGCCCCTTGGGCATCACCTGCCTCGAGTTCCAGCCCGAATTGAGATTGGTGACGGTAAAGTTCAGTTCGCCGCTCAGGAAGGGCTGGATGAAGAGCCAGGCGCAGCCGATTACGGTCGACCCCCTGGCCGTCCAGCTCTTGCCGGTGGTATAGCTGTGCGCCCGGAGCAGGATTTCGGCCTGGGTCGGGTCGGCGGTAAAGACTAACACGTCGGGCTCGAAGGTCATCTTGTCCAAGGGGGCGAAGACGACATATCGGCAGGTGCCCCTCTCCAGCCGGGGGATGGGGGGATAGATTCTGCGGTTGGCGCGCGCCTCCTGGAAAATCCCCAGCGGGGTGCCCAGCTGCCCGCTCTCGAAGATGGAGTTGGGCTCTTCCATGCCCAGCACCAGGGGCCCCACGCACTCAAAGTCCTCCTTGGTGGCGTAGAAGGGGGTGCCCTTCTGGGCTTCGGGAAGCATCTCGCAGAAAGCCAGCGTTTTATCCAGCTTTTTGATTCCCTTGGGTTTATTGAGCAGGTACTTAATGCCTACCGGGGGCCGCTCGAACTTAAACTTCTTGAATACGGATAGGTCGCTCATCTTACTCTCCTTTTAACTGGGGAAGGGGGGATTTGAACCCCCACGGATTGCTCCACTGGATCCTAGGTCCAGCCTGTCTGCCAATTCCAGCACTTCCCCATATGAAAAGTCAGTTAATAGTTTAGCACATTGCTTAACGCTATGGTAGCTTCTTGACACCCTTTAATTAATAGGAATATCATCATAATAATGAGGTGAAAGATATGTGGGAGAAGTTGATGGCAAAGTGGCGGAGGTTATCCAAAGAAGGTAAAGCGCTGGCTATAGTCATAGCTTTGGTGGTAGTCCTTTTACTCGTTTTCTCATTCTTGCCTATCATGAAGGTCCCTTACGCGGCTGAAGAGAGCTATCTGACTACGGAGACCTATTATGTCCTGGAAAGCTATACCGTGGACGAGCCTCATACCGTCCTGGAGCCCTATACGGCCATCGAAGCTTACTGTGACCAGGAGCCCTGCGAGAAATACATTCCGATTGAATATTCAGTGGTTAGTGGGCGAGGTTACAACTATTTTGAATCCGATGGCAGTTCAGCCTGCAGTGTTGAATTATACATCGAGAACACCGACGTAATAGGCGGCACTTTTACCGTGGAATTCCTTGTAACATTACAAGGCGACCTGACCACCACCATATCCGGGTCGAAAACTATAGACGCTGGCACCACGGGCAAGGTCATAGCCTATTATCTTTATGCCCCTCTGAAGACCCTCTATTCCTTTAGCTATTCTGTTTTTCCTCCGGAGAAGCCCAATCCGACCTACCGGGAAGAAGAAGTCATTAGTTATCGGGAAGTAATAGAGTACGGCGAGGTCACCAAGTCCGAATATGTCCCCACCGAGCTGACGGTCTTAAAGACGCGAACGGTAACCGCCTATAAAAGGGTTTCCCTGCTGGACTATTTAATAAGCTACTAAGCCCTTCTTTTTAGCTATAGCTCGACCACCCCCCGGTCGGTGAGCCTAATTTCGGGTATTACCGGCAGCGCCAGAAAAGAAAGGGCGGCGAAGGGTGAAGGCAGCCTTGCCCCCAGCTCAACGGCTGTTCGCTCCAGCCTTTCCAGCTCGTTGACCACCGTCTCCAGCGGCTCGTCGGAAAGCAGCCCGGCCACGGGCAGCGCCAGGTTGGCTAATATCTTACCGCCCCCCGCCGCCACCAGCCCGCCGCGCAACCGTTCAATCTCCTTGACGGCGGCGAATATATCCTGGTCATTGGCGCCGACGGCGATGATATTGTGAGAATCGTGGGCGATGGAAGAAGCCAGCGCCCCCCGTTTCAGCCCGAAGCCGCCCACCAGCCCCACCCCGATATTCCCTGTGGCTCTGTGCCTCTCCACCACCACCAGTTTCAGGATGTCCCTCTCCAGGTCGGGGACAGAGCTTATTTTCTCCATCCTTTTTCTGGTTATTATCTGCCCGGGGACGACCTCGATGACGGGCTCGGCTTTCCCCGAGGGCGTTAGCCTCAACCTTTCTATCTTAAAGGGCTTGATGTTGACGCTATCGGTCAGGCTCTGGTCGGTGGCTGGTGGGGTGGAGAATAGGGGCTTGCCTCCTTCAGCCACCAGTTTACCCCGGTAGAAGACCATGTCAATCTGTAATTCGGGCAGGTCGCCGAGCACAATCAGGTCGGCGAAATAGCCGGGGGCTATGCCTCCCAGCCTCTCCCTGCGGAAGTATCCCGCCGTATTTATGGTCGCCAGCTGGATGGCGCGCACCGGCTCGAGCCCTAAGCGTATTGCCTTACGCACCACGGCGTCGATGTCGCCGTCCTTGAGCAGGTCGGCGCCAGTGCGGTCGTCGACGACGAACATACACCGCTGCCAGCTCTGGTCGGTCACCAGGGGCAGCAGGGCTTCCAGGTTTTTCTCCGAGGAGCCTTCGCGGAGCATGATAAACATCCCCTGCCTCAGCTTTTCTTTGGCTTCGTCAAGCGAGACGCATTCGTGGTCGGAATAGATGCCGGCGGCGATATAGGCGCTTAGCTCTTTGCCGCCAAGGCCGGGAGCATGGCCGTCGATAATTTTTCCCTTAGCCAAATCGATTTTCTTAAGCACCGCCTCGTCGCCGCCGATGACGCCGGGAAAATTCATCATCTCCCCCAGCCCCAGGCACTCTTTCCATTTTAGAATCTGCCTAATCTCCTCGGGACCGAGTGTGGCTCCGGAAGTCTCTCTGTCGGTTGCCGGCACGCAGGAAGGCGCCATCAAAAAAAGGTTAAAGGGCAGGCGGCGGGCGCGCTCCAGTACGTATTTTATCCCCTCCAGCCCGCATACGTTGGCAATCTCGTGGAGGTCGGTGACCAGGGTGGTGGTGCCGTGGGGCACCACGGCGCGGGCGTACTGCCCGATATCCAACATGGAGCTTTCGGGGTGGATGTGCCCGTTGATAAGCCCGGGGGCGATATAGCGTCCCCCCACGTCCACCACCTCTTTTGCCTGGTGGTAGTCGCCCACCCCCGCAATTCTATCCCCGCAGATGGCGATATTGCCGTCTTCAATCTCACCGGTAAAGACATTGATTATCTTGGCGTTGCTCAAGAGCAGGTCGGCGGGCAGCTCCCCTTTAGCCACCGACATTAAGCGGGCAAGCTGAGCTGGCATCAATCCCCGTCCTCTATGGCGCATATATCGGGCAGGTAGCGGAACCTCTCGTCCCAGTCGATGCCGTAGCCGACGATAAACTTGTCGGGAACGGTTAAGCCCAGGTAGTCGATATTGATTTTAACCTGCGTCCGCGAGGGCTTATCCGTCAGCGAGCAGAGCTTCAGCGAGGCGGGCTGCTTCTGGCGTAAATGCTCCAGGAAAAAGGCGGCGGTAAGACCGGTGTCGATAATATCCTCGACGACCAGGACGTGCCGCCCCTTGATATCGGTCTTGACGTCCTGCACCACCTTAATTTTGCCTTTGCCCGCGCTCTCCCTCCCCCGGCCATAGCTGGAAAGCTGGGCGAACTCTATCTGCAGGGGGAAGTTTAGCTGGCGGACGAGGTCGGCTAAAAAGACGAAGGAGCCTTTGAGAACGGCGATTAAAACGGGGTTTTTATCGAGGTAGTCCCGCCTGATTTCAGCCGCCAGACGCTTAACGGCGGCGGCTATCTGCTCGCGGGTGAAAAGGACGCTGAGTTTAATTTCAGAATCCATAGCTACACGAGATTATAGCCTTTAGTCTTAGTCCTGTCCATCAGCGGTTAGTGGGGTTTGGTAGTCCTTACCCGGGGCATAACCACGATGTGAGGCGCTCCGGTCAGCGGGTGCACCTCCACCCGCACCGAGGCGGCAAAGACCTCGCTTATTCCCGCCTCGGTCAGGACCTGCTCTGGCGTGCCGTCGGCCCAGACCCGGCCCTCTTTAAGCAGGATGAGGCGGTCAAAGTAGAGCGCCGCCAGGTTAAGGTCGTGCATGGCGGCGACGACGGTAATCCCCCGCCCTGTATTCAGCCCCCGCACCAGCTCCACTATCTCCATCTGGTGGGCGATATCCAGGTGCACGGTAGGCTCGTCGAGCAGCAGCAGCTTGGGCTGCTGCGCCAGCGCCATAGCCAGGATAACCTTTTGCCTCTCCCCCCCGCTCAGCTCGTCGAAGCGGCGCTCGGCCAGCTCATCGATGCCCACCAGCTCCAGGGAGTTATCGACCGCCTGACGGTCGTCTTCGCTTTCATCGGCTAAGGCTCTGAAAAAAGGCGTCCTCCCCAGCATCACCACCTCGCTGGCGGTAAAGGCAAAGGGTATGTGGAACTGCTGCGGCACCACGGCCACGTTGCTGGCGATAAACCTGCGGATCAGGCTGCTTATCCTGTTTCCGTCGAGCCTGATTTCTCCCCGGGCGGGCTTTAAGATGCCGCTGGCGAGCTTAATCAGGGTGGTCTTGCCCGAGCCGTTGGGCCCCAGCAGCCCCACCATCTCCCCCGCCTTAATGGAGAGGTTTATATCCTCTAAGACCAGCCCGTCGAAGTAAGAAAAGTCGACCCGGTCAATCTCTAAGCCAATCATCAGAAAGCGTACTCCTTCCTGGTGCGCCGCAGCAGGTAGAGGAAGAACGGCGCGCCGATAATGGCCGTAATCACCCCCACCGGAATCTCGGCCGGAGCCATAACGGTGCGGGCGAGAAGGTCGGCGATAATAACAAAGGCGCCGCCGCCCAGCGCCGCCGCGGGCAGGAGCAGGCGGTGGTCGGGCCCGAAGCTCAGGCGCATGGCGTGGGGCACCACCAGCCCGACAAAGCCGACTAAGCCGCTGATGGAGACGGCGGCGGCGGTGAGCAAAGAGCCCAAGGCCAGGATAACTATCTTGTCCCTCTCCACGTTCACCCCGACATAGGCCGCCCCCTCCTCCCCCAGCGACAGGGCATTGAGATGAAAAGCAAAAAAGCGGGCGAAGATAACGCCGCCGATAACCAGCGGGGCGATAACCGCCAGTTGCTCCCAGCCGGTCACCGAGATGTGCCCCAGAAGGTAGGAATAGACCGATTGCAGGCTCAGGTGCAGGCGGTCGTTTATCGTTATCAGCAGCGCCATAATCGCCGCCATCAGCGAGCTGACCACCACCCCCGCCAGAAGCATGCTAATAATGGGCGTCTTGCCCCCCACCCGCGCCAGGTTATAGACCAGGAAGACCGTGCCCACGGCGCCGATAAAGGCGGCTATCGGCACCATCCCGAAGCCCAGGAAAGCCAGGCTTATGGGCAGGAACATGGCGATGGTAGCCCCCAGCGCGGCTCCCGCCGAGGTGCCGATGATATAGGGGTCGGCCATGGGATTACGCAGCAGCCCCTGGAAGAGCACCCCTGCCGTCGCCAGCGCCATCCCCACCAGCGCCCCGCCGATGACGCGGGGCAGCCTTATCTGGAAGATTATCGTTTCCTCGGCGGCGGTCCAGGTCGTGGGGAAATCGAAGATGGCTATCTTGTTGAGCGACATCTTAACGATATCGGGCATGGAGATAGACACGGCGCCGAAGGCGCTGGCCAGGAACAGGGCGGCTATCAGGCAGACCCCCAGCAGCGATAGAACCAGTATCAGCTTGTTACGACGCTTCAATTTCAATAGACCTGCTTATTTGATAAAAAAATCCCCTCGTCTGCTGGACAAGGGGATTAATCTCATTAATCTGCCCCCCCTTTTCCGCGGAGGCGACCGGGACCGGGGTTGGTGTTCTGACTTATGAGGCTGAAACCTCAATTACAGCAGGCGGGACTGTGGCGGATTCGCACCGCTCTTGCCTTCCATTTAAGCCCTCGCTCTCGCTCGGGCACCCCTCTTCGCTATTCAATTGTAATAGAGCATAGCAAAAAGGGTGGGCTAAGTCAAACCATTAGCCTTTAGATTCAGTCAGGCTTATCGCTGGTAGCAAAGAACTTTTTACTCAGCTGCCTGGTTATGTTGCTCACCTTAATTTGCGGCAGCAGTTCTTCCACATCAGCCCTGCGGGCAAGCTCCGTGCCCGGGGTCAAGACGGCGGCTGTCCCCAGGGCTACCGCCAGTTGGCAGGCTTTGGCTAACGACTCTTCACCGGCCAGCTTCAGGGCGAGCCCGGCAATGGTGCAATCGCCGGCGCCCACCGTGCTTTTTACCTTTACCTCAGGCGGCACTGCCTTAATCACCTTGTCCTTGGTGGCGGCGATAATGCCCTTCTTGCCCCGCGAGATAACGGCTATTTCAACGCCCATGTCAACTATGTCGCGGGCTGCCTTGATGATGGCGGCTTCGTCGGGCAACTCCCTCCCCAGCAGCTCCTCCGCCTCCCGCACGTTGGGTTTGATGAGATAGGGCTTGGCTTTCACCCCCTCGACCAGCCACTGGGCGTCGGCGTCCAGGATAGTCCTCACCCCGAAGGCTTTAGCTTCTTTGGTTATGGTGTAATAGACATCGCTGGGGACGCCGGGCGGGGCGCTCCCCCCCATCACGATTAAGTCCGGGCTGGGACGAAGCCGCAGCATTTTCTTCCGGAACCTTTCAAACTCGCTCCCGGAGATGTGGGGACCGGGGGCGTCGATTCGGGTCTGGTGGTTGGTTTTGGTATCGGTGATGATGAAGTTAGTCCTTGTCTCCCGCTGAACGGGGGTGAAGCTGAAGGGCACCCCTTCTTCATCAAGCAGTATTTCCACCGCCCGGCCTATGGTGCCACCGATGAATCCGTAGGCTATAGTCCGGCCTCCCATCTCGTGGATAGCCCGCGAGACATCTATACCCTTTCCCCCCGCATAGCGGTGCAGCCGCGACCAGCGGTTGGGCCCGTCCACCACCAGCCCGTCCACCGTAATGTGCTGGTCGAGGCTGGGGTTAAGGGTTATGGTAGAAATCAAAGAGTTGTTCATTTCAGTATTGCTGGTACCATCCTTCGGCGGTTTGGGCCAGCTCGTCGCGGGCGAGCCCCAGCTTCTGGTACCAGGGCACGGCGTGTTTAGCGGCTATCTCGGTCAGCTTGTTCAGCCGTTCCACCCCCAGCGTCTTCAGCATCTTGGCCCTTTCCTTAGGGTCATCGATGTTCATTGCCTCCTGCCAGATAGCCCGCCCGGCCAGAAAGCCCGAAGCCCCGCCCCGGCAGGCGATTTCCACCTGCTGGCAAAAGACATCGAAGCTCACCCCCGCGCTCAGGACGACCCAGGGGACCTGCGACGCTTTATCCAGTTTCTGGCAGATGTCGATAAGTTTAGCCTTGTCCGTATTGTAGCGCAGGTCGCCGGGGAACTCGGACTTGAGCAAGTCCACGGGCAGGGCGGTGATATGCTGGGCGGTCTTGAGCACCAGTTGCTCCTTGGCGGCGGCGAACTGTGCCGGGTTTTTCGTCTCCCCGCCCAGCGGGTAGCTCAAAGGCTCGATAACTAAGGGGATGTCGTATTTTTGGCATTCCTGCCCCACCGCCTCCACCAACTCCATCAGCTTGTTGGCCAGCTCAATCAGGTCGGGGCGGTAGTAAATGAGGAACTTGACCGCTGAAGCGCCCATCCGCTTAATCTTCTCCACGCTCCACCCCTCCTCCAGCTCGGTCATGCGGTATTCCGAGGCACCCGCGTAGCCCGAGGCTTCCAGGCTGACCAGCAGCCCCGTGCTCCTGGGCAGGGCGCCGTGGCTGATGCACTGCGCTGCGCCGAAGAGGGGGTCGAGCAGGACGGCGCTGGCGTGGGGAGCGAGGTGGGTGCAAAGCTCCAGCTTGCGCTGGGCCATTTCCTCGTAGCTGGTCCCCCCCTCGATTACCTTTTCCCCCTCCATTATGCGGCTCAACGAGCGGCGGTGGTCCATGGCACATATGTTAAAGACGCCGTCGTTATTAGCCAGCTGCTGCAGGCCCCTCAGCTTACCGATAGTCAGCTTTTTCATAGTTCCGTCTGGCTATTATGGAGCATAAAACAGCTTTAATCAAGGCTTTGCCCCCAAATAGTTTTTGTTGGCGTTGTCTTTGCCACTATCGGGGGTTATAATTGATTGACGCTTTATTGGAGTTACAGTCTTGCCTTGGTTCTATCATGTCGGCAAAGTGATTGTCGGGGCGTTCTTCAGGCTCTTTACCCGCTGGCGGGTCGAGGGCGGGGAAAACGTCCCCCCTAGAGGCGCGGTGCTGGTGGTAGCCAACCACCTTAATTTCAATGACCCACCTCTGCTCGGGGTTAGCCTGGGCCGGCGGGTTATCTTTATGGCTAAAGAAGAGATCTTCCGTTTCCGCCCCCTGGCTTACTTCCTGAGCAGACTGGGCTCATTCCCGGTGCACAGGGGCAGGCTGGATAGAAAGGCGATACGCCAGTCGGAGAAAGTCCTGGCGGAAGGAGGGGCGCTGGTGATGTTCCCCGAGGCGACCCGGAGCCGGAACGGCCAACTCCAGCCGGCTTTCCCCGGCTCGGCGCTATTCGCCAGCCGTCACGGTGTGCCCATCCTCCCCGTGGGCATCGCCGGCACCGAAAAGCTTAAGAAATCAACCTGGATATTTCGCCGCCCTCGGATAACGGTCAACATCGGCAAGCTGTTTTATCTGCCGTCGTCGGGCGGTAAACTATCAAAAGATAAGCTGGTGGAGCATACCGAGCTTATTATGCGGCGCATCGCCGAGCTTCTCCCCCCCGAATACCGCGGGGTCTATGGGGAAGGGGGCAAGAAGTGAAGATTGAAAAGACCAAAGAGATTGGCTTTTGCTTCGGCGTCAAACGCGCTGTCGATATACTGGAAAAAATCTGCCGCGAGCGGGGTGGGGTGGAAACGCTGGGAGCGGTGGTGCATAACCAGCAGGTGCTGCAAAGGCTGGCGGGCATCGGCGTCAGGGTAGCCAAGGATATTGGCGATATAAAGGGCAAGGCGGTGGCAATCAGCTCCCACGGCGTCGCCCCCGAGGTGGAGGAGAAGATTCGGGCGCGCCAAATCGATATCGTCGACACCACCTGCCCCTTCGTTCACCGCCTCCAGACCGCCGCCCGCAGGTTGGCTCAGGCCGGTTTCCTGGTCGTTATCTACGGCGATGCCGACCACACCGAGGTCAAGGGCGTCCTCGGCTGGGCGGAGGGGAAGGGGATAGCCACCCTTGACGAAAAGGACATCTTTAAGCTGGAGCCTTTGCCCCGCCGCCTGGGCGTCCTCTCCCAAACCACCCAGATACCCGCCGATTTCGTAAACTTCGTCAAGAGGCTCATCGACGGCGCTTTCACCAGAGACTCCGAGCTGCGCGTTATCGATACCATCTGCCACGACATCAGAAAACGGCAGGCTCAAGCCCTGGAGCTGGCGGGAAAGGTTGACCTGATGCTGGTTATCGGCGGGCACGGCAGCGCCAACACTAACCGACTGGCGGAGCTTTGCTCGGCGGTTACCGAGACACACCTGGTGGAAACTGCGGCCGACATCGAGCCCGGATGGTTCAAGGGCAAGCGGAATATAGGGGTAACCTCGGGCGCTTCCACCGCTGAAGCTGCCATAGAAGAAGTATTAGCCAGGCTGAAAAACCTGGCTTAGACTATAATCCCATCTCCCGAGCCACCACTTCACGGTAGAAGGTGGCGTCGCCGAAGCTGACCTCAGCCGCCTTCGCCCGCCGCGTGTAGTACTGCAAGTCGTGGTCTATGGTCACGCCGATAGCCCCGTGAATCTGGTGGGCTAAAGCCATCACCCGCTGGCAGGCTTCTCCCGCCCAGGCTTTGGCGATGGCGACCTCCTGCGTGCAGGGCAGCCCCTCGCTCAGCATCCAGGCGGCTTTGTAGGCGGAGAGCCGGGTGCCGTCCACGTCTGTTGCCATGTCGGCGCAGTAGTGCTGGATAACCTGAAAGCTGCCGATGGGTCGGCCATACTGCTTCCTGTCCTTGGCGTACTCGACGGTCATATCCAGCGCCTTCTGAATGCAGCCCACCATCTCGGAGCATTTAGCCGCCGCTCCCCGCTGGATTATCTTCTCTACCTCCGGCCAGCCCTTGTCCGGCTCGCCCAGTATATTCGTCTTGGGCACCTTTACCTTGTCGAAAACCACCTCGCAGAGCTTATCCTCGGCGATGGTCTTCAATACCGTGTAGCTTATGCCTGCGCTCCTGGCGTCGACGATAAATATAGTAAACCCCTTATCGGTCTTAGCCACCACCAGCATATAATCGGCGACGTTGGCGTCGGGGACGAAGAGCTTGGTGCCGCTGATAACATAGTTGTCGCCCTCGGCGCTGGCTTTGGTCTCGATGCCGCTGGCGTCATAGCTGGCGCCGGCTTCGGTCAAAGCCAGGGTAAAAATTTTCTCGCCGCTGGCTATCTTGGGCAGATAGGCCGCTTTCTGCTCCTCGCTGCCGATATCGAGAATGGTAAAGCCGCTCAGGACCACCGAAGAAAAGTAGGGACCGGGCAGGCAAGCCCCCCCCATCTCCTCTATCAGTATGGCCAGGTCAAGGAAGCTCATACCGCTGCCGCCGTACTTCTCGGGGAAAGCCAGCCCCATCCACCCCAGCCCCGCCATTTCTTTCCATAATTCCGGCGAATAGCCCGCCTCACTCTCCTCCATCTCCTTGACCGTCGCCTTGGGCAGCTTGTCGCTTAAGAAATCGCGCGCCATGGTCCTTAACATTTCCTGTTCTTCAGAGAGAGCTAACTGCATTATCATTGCCTCCTAAATAAAGTCCGCTAATCGATGCTACTCGCTGGGTAACTCCAGCTTTCTTAACGCCAGAATGTTCTTCAGGACTTCCGAGCTGCCCGCCTGCAGGCTGTAGCCCTTGGATGAAAGATAAGAATGATAGGCCATGCCCTTTATCGGCACCCGCTTGGACTGGGGCGAAAGCTGTACGTAGAGCCCCGTAATCTCGATGGCGGCGCCGGCCAGGCGCTGTTCGAAGGCGGTGCCGTAGACTTTGGACATCGACGACTCCCAGTTAGGAGCGCGCCCCTCGTCCATAACCATAGCCACGCGGTACATGTGCAGCCGCCCGATTTCCAGCTCAATCTTGAGCTGCGCCAGCTTGGAGCGAACCAGCGGGTCCTGGGACAAAGGCTTGCCCTTTCTTTTGGTTTCCTTAGTGTATTTGATAAGGGCTTCGAAGAGGGGATAGTTGGCCATCAACCGCTCCATACCGCTCCGCTCGTAGTCGAGCTGGTTCAGAATCTGGTAAAAGCCCTTGTTCTTCTCGCCGATAAGGCTGGTCTTGGGGATGCGCACGTTCTCGAAAAAGACCTCGTTGAAGTGCACCCCGCCCGTAATATCGACGATAGGCACCACGTTTATCCCCGCTAAATCGGTGCGGAAGAAGAACTCGCTGATGCCCCGGTGCTTGGGGGCATCGGGGTCGGTGCGTGCCACCAGGTAAATCCAGTTCATGTGGCTGCCGCCGCTGGTCCAGGTCTTCTGCCCGTCGATAATATAAGAGTCGCCGTCCTCGGTGGCTTTGGTCTTCAGCGAAGCCAGGTCGCTGCCCGCGTCGGGCTCGCTCATGCCCAGCCCCACGTAGGCTTCACCCCGCAAAATCATGGGCAGCAATTCCTTCTTTTGCTCGTCGGTGCCGTAGTGGACGATGGCGCCGCCGATCTGTCGGTCGGCGAACCAGTGGCAGGCGGCGGGCGCGCCGTAGCGCAGCATCTCCTCGGTCAGGATAAGGCGGTCGATATACGGACGCCCCTGCCCCCCGTGCTCCTTAGGCCAGGTCAGCCCGATCCAGCCCTTCTTGGATACCCGCTTGGTGAACTCGGGGTCGTGCCCCATTATCCAGGCGTCGCAACTCGGCTCCCAAAGCCCCTGCTTTATCTCTCCTTTGAGAAAGTCGCGAATCTCCTGCCTGAATTTCTCCTGCTCCTCACTCAGTCTAAAGTCCATAGTTCGGTTCTCCCTTTCTAAGGTTGGTCTTTAATTTATCCGAAATCCAGATAGGGGGTTAGGTTCCCTTATATTGCCAGGCACGTCACGGTTCGGGAGATGCCGGCAATGGGGTGAATCTGTCCGGTAACCAGGTCGCCGATGTCGTTCAGGCTGTCGCCTTCCGCTATAGCGATTATATCATACGGACCGGTTACGATATCAACCGACTTCATCCCCTTCAGCTTTTTCAGGGCATTGGCTACGTCCTTGTTCCTACCCACCGCCGTTTCAATCAGCACAAAAGCCTTGGCTTGCATTGAGTCACCTCCTGGTAGTGCTTTGGTTGTCCAACCCGGAGAATATACCCGTATATACATATACCTTTAATACTGGCAAAGTGTCAAGGTTTGCCTCATCCTTGACAGCGGGTAGTTGGCTCGGCTTATAATAAGCTCAATTTAGTTTTTGAAAACTCGTTCGGGAGGATTGCCTTGGATTATTTCTTAACCGAGCAACAAAAGGAAATCAGGAATTTAACACGGACTATCGCTGAGGAAAAAGTGCTGCCGGTGCGGGCGGCGCTTGACGAAAAAGAAGAGTTCCCCTGGGAGATAATGAAAATCCTGGCTGACGCCGGCCTCTTCGGTGTCTATATCCCCGAAGAGTACGGGGGGCTGGGTGGCGGTCTTCTCGACCTCTGCCTGGTGGTGGAAGAGCTGAGCCGGGTGTGCAGCGGGATAGCCGTCAGCTATGCCGCCAGCGGCTTGGGCACCTTCACCCTCCTGCAGTACGGCACCGACGAGCAGCGGAAAAAATACCTGCCCGATATCGCCAGCGGCCGGAAGCTGGCTGCCTTCGGCCTGACCGAGGCCGACGCTGGCAGCGACGCGGGCAGCATCAAGACCACGGCCACGCCCGCCAAGGGCGGCTACATCATTAACGGCACCAAGCAGTTCATCACCAACGGCGGCGACGCCGAGGTCTATACCGTTATCGCTTTAACCGATAAGTCCAAGGGTCCCCGCGGCGCCAGCGCCTTCATTGTCGAAAAAGACACCCCTGGCTTCACCTTCGGCAGGAAGGAAAAGAAGCTGGGCATCCGCGCTTCCTCGACCCGGGAGCTCGTCTTCGAGGACTGTTTTGTCCCCGCCGAGAACATCATCGGCAAGGAGGGGATGGGCTTTATTCTGACCATGAAGCTTTTAGACCGCTCCCGCCCCGGCCTGGGCGCCCAGGCGATGGGACTGGCGCAGGGGGCTTTGGAGGCGGCGGTGGACTACGCCAAGAAGCGCGTTCAGTTCGGCCACCCCATCTATGCCCAGCAAGCCGTCCAGCAGATGCTGGCCGATATGGCTATCCAGGTGGAAGCGGCGCGGGCGCTGGTCTATTCCACCGCCCGTATGATAGACGCTGGGGTAAAGGACTTCACCCGGGAGTCGGCGATGTGCAAGGTCTTCGCCTCGGACACCGCGATGAGGGTCGCCACCGACGCCATGCAGGTCTTCGGCGGCGTGGGCTATATGCGCGATTACCCCATCGAGAAGATGTTCCGCGACGCCAAGATTACCCAGATATACGAAGGCGCCAACCAGGTCTTGAGGGGCGAGATCGCCTTCGAGCTGCGGAAGAAGAAGACGTTCGGGGTTTAGCTCTTCAGCTTGCAGTACACTCCATAGTCGGCTTATAATTAAGAGGCTTATTCCTATGAGGGATATTATAAAATGCAGATAAACGTAGCCCAGCAACTCAGGTCGGCAATCGGCACCGTAAAAGAACACGATGTCGACGTGGTCATGGATGTTACCGGTGACGGCAACACCAGCCGGCTTCAGGGCAAGTTCAGCCTGACGCGCACCGACCGCGGCATCCTGTTCAATGGCGTGCTTAAGACCGACGTTGAACTGGCCTGCAGCCGCTGTTTGAGCCCGTTCCCGTGCCCGCTGACCCTGAAAATCGCCGAGGAATACTTCCCCACCG
>JALHSZ010000017.1 GCA_022865485.1 Dehalococcoidales bacterium
GCTATTTGTTTTTGTTGTCGGTTATGGTAAGTGGGGGATTCAGGGTTAAGGAGGTGGCTTTTTGTTAATCAGGTCAATTTGAGTCCCCTCAGGCCTACCAAAGGTCACACTTTGGGGTGCAGTCCATTGACATTATGTTGTAGAATATAATTACATTTAATTAGAGTAATAATGTAATGATAACGATTTTATTCTTGGCAGGTAACCCTCCTGGAACAGAAAGAATTGCTTTTGATGAAGAGATTAGGGAAATCGACAGCAGACTCCGAAGTAGCGAGTATCGAGACCTTTTCGTAATCAAGTCACATTTGGCTGTTAGGCTTTCCGACCTTCAGGAGCTATTACTGAGGCATAAACCAAATATAGTGCATTTTAGCAGTCACGGAAGTACATCAAATGAGATCATTCTACAAAATGATGCAGGTATTGAATGTGCTGTCCCGGCTGAGGCTCTGAGTGCTCTATTTTCCAAGTTCAGTGAGCACATCCAATTCGTAGTTCTCAATTCTTGTTATTCGCAAACGCAAGCTGAAGCCATTGCAAGGCATATTGCTTGTGTAATTGGTATGTCTGGTACCATAACGGATACATCCGCAATAAGTTTCTCATCCGCATTTTATCAAGCACTCGGATATGGTAAAGATGTAAAAAGTGCTTACGATTTGGCCTGTAACCAAATCCAAATTAATGGTCTAGGTGAACATGAAATTCCTGTCTTATTGTGCCAGAAAATGGACCCTAGTTCTATCAAACTCCAGCCATCAGAAGATGGAGAGTTAATAAGAGTACCCCATCAGATAGCAGATAACTTACCGTCTAGGGAAAGAATAGCCATTGATTTCGTTGGCCGACAAAAGGAACTCGCAATACTTGATGGTTGGTTTAAAGACCCAAAGTCCGAACTCTGGGTTCTTGCAGGAGATGGAGGTAAAGGTAAAACTGCAATAGCATACGAGTTTGGAATCAATATAAAAAAACAAAATCCTGAAAATTACTATCTTATTCAATGGCTTAGTGCCAAACGGAAACGCTTCGTTGAGGGGGTAATTATCTACATTGATGACCCTGATTTCATTGATCTTAATACGGCAATTGATAAGGTATTATCTGGCTATGGATATACATCAGAAACATCAAAGCCTTTAGATGAAAAGAAAGAGACTGTTTTAGAACTATTAAATGAGCTGCCCGCATTATTGATTGTCGATGATGTGGATTCATTAGAGGGCGAAGCCGAGAATGCGATCACATTTTTCACTACAGATGTAACCAAAACTCCTTCTAAAGTCTTGCTGACTTCAAGACGTTCCTTATTCGGCTTCGGTGGGATAACCACTCGAATTAACGGCTTTTCGCGTGAAGATGGGAACTCATTTGTGAAATCACGAATAGCCCTTTTTGAACTCAATCCCAGACCCATTGCACCTTTTACGGAAAAAATAGTCAAAATAACTGATGGCTCACCACTATATATTGAAGAACTTCTGCGTCTATGTAAATTTGGAGTAGGAATTAAAGATGCTATCGCAGCTTGGGAAGGTGTAGATGGTGATGCCGCTCGTGCATATTCTCTCAAACGTGAATTCGAAATGTTGAGTGTCAATGCAAAGAACGTTTTACTAGCTTGTTGTTTAAACAGAATCCCTTCAACAATTGAGGATATAACGGTGATTACAGGATTGGATAAAAAATCGGTTATTATAGCAGTAGAAGAAATAGGTCGGCTTTTTCTGCTGCCACAACCCACGGTTATCAAAGCAACACCTCGATTTGATATAAATATTAATACACGTTCTCTAATCATCGACGTTATGAAAGGCTCGGATTTATATAAGAACCTCGATGCTAATGTCAAAAGGTTAGCCGGGGAACTTCAAATATCTGGGAAAAGAAGATTTGCTATTACTGAATATCTGAAACATTCTTCTACTCTTCTCACATTGGAGGATTTTCCTAAAGCCGAGAAAGTGTTGAAAGAAGGACTTACTAAATACGGAGAAGACCCAGACCTTCTCGCCCAGCTTGGTAGAATTTACTCTCGCTGGAAACCTGTAGCTCGATTGACTGATGCTAAGAACTCGTTTAGGAGAGCTGCAGAATTAAAATGTGCACAAGAAGATATGTATCATCATTGGTGGAGTCTTGAGTGTAAGGATAAAGAATGGACTGGCGCAGTTGCCGCAAGTGAGTATGGATTGAAGCAATTTCCTGATAGCTGGATACTAAAATATCGAGCTGGCTATGCTCATAGTAGGCTTGGCAGCACTTTAAAGGTTCAATTTCAACGTGATCGTGCGCGATACCAACTGACAAGAGCACGATTTCTTCTAGAAAATGCCTTACAAAGTGTAAATTTATCTGATTTAGATCTTTATGAGAGAAAAATACATTCGGATATACTGAAGTCTTTAGTGTTTAATTCAGAGGCGCAAGGACATGCCGAAAATGTGAAAAGATTCCTGAAGCAGTGGTTAAATGACCATCCAGACGATATTGAAGCAAAGAGACAACAGTTACGTCTCGAAACTAAATTCTCCTTCAATTGAGTGGTAAACTAGGCAGTATCATGGCAGATAGAGCCGATGTTACTGTTATCGGGGCGGGAGAAAAAAGAAGCCCTGTCTTGTGTTCTCAAGGCAGAGCCTCCGGTTTTCATATGGGGTTCTTCTACTCCTGTCGGTTAAACGACCAGATAGCGGCGATGAGCAATATCACGCCCACGCCAGAAACCAGCAGCGCCGATTCCAAAATGCCCATGGTATGGCCGAATATGGTTACCCCGGCAGCCTGGCTGCCTAAAAAGACCTGGCGGATGGCATCAATAGCATAGGTAACCGGGTTAATCTTGGAAAGCACCTCGAGCCAGGTAGCCACACCGGTGAGCGGGAAAAAGATGCCGGAGAGGAACATCATAGGGAATATCACCAGCTGCATAGTGAGCTGGAAACCCTGCTGGGAGCGCATGCGGGCGCCAATGAGAAGCCCCAGCGCCGATAGGGATATGGAAAGGATTATTATTAGCGGTATCAGTCCGAGCACTATTCCCCAGCTGAGAGAAACGCCCACAATAGGGGCAATCACCAGCATGATGACACCTTGCATGACGGCGATGCCGGCGGCACCGGTAGCTTTGCCCAGGAGTATGCCGCTGCGGTTCAAGGGCGAGACCAGCACCTCCTTGAGGAAACCGAACTCCCTATCCCACACAATCGACACTCCGGACATTATGGAGGTCATAAGCACCGTCATGGCTAGAATGCCCGGGTACATGAACTGGAGGTAGTCCACACCCGGCATCATCTGGCCGATAAGCTTGCCGAACCCGGCGCCGAATATTACCAGGAATAGAACCGGCATAGTAAAAGAGGAAATCATGCGCGCCCGATCCTGTATAAAGTGCAGGAACTCTCGATAGGCTATTACCCATATTGAGTGAAAAAACTTTCTCATTTCGGCTTAATGACCTCTCATTCTCATGTGTCTTTTCATTAGATTCTGCATCTGGTTTACTTCCTGCTCCCTGATGGCGCGACCGGTGAGTTTCAGGAAGACGTCTTCCAGCGTCGGCCGATGAAGGCCTATAGAAATAAGACGTACGGGGAAGCCGGAAACAAAGCCGGGTAAGAATTCCTCACCATGGGGCACGGTAAATCTTATCGTTCCGTTCTCCTGGGCCGGCTGGAGATTATACTTGTCCTTCAGCAGGCTTATCGCTTTGTCGTTATCCTCTGTCTTTATGGTTACCACATCGCCGCCAATAGCATCCTTAAGCCTATCCGGTGTGTCCAGCGCCACAATTTCACCATAGTCAATAACAGCGATGCGATCGCAGTTCTCAGCCTCATCCATATAATGCGTGGTCATGAATATGGCCAGGTTTTCCTTTTTCCGTAGTTCATGGATATGGTTCCAGATGCGGCTTCTGGTCTGCGGGTCGAGCCCTAATGTAGGTTCGTCCAAAAATAACACCTTCGGGTGGTGCAACAGACCGCGGGCAATCTCCAAACGGCGTTTCATGCCCCCTGAATAGGTGCTAATTTTCTCTTTCCTTCTATCCCATAGTTCTACCATATCGAGTAACGCCTTCATCCGCGGCTCCAGGATTTCCTTGGGGATGCTGTAAGCATAGGCATGGAAACGCAGGTTCTGTTCCGCCGTCAGATAGTCGTCCAGCGTCGGTTCCTGAAAGACCAGACCAATTGAGCCCCGTACCTGGTCGCGCTCTTTGATTACATTGAAACCATTGACTATGGCCTCACCTGAGGTAGGGGCGAGCAGGGTGCATAGCATGTTGATAGTGGTTGTTTTACCCGCGCCGTTGGGGCCCAGGAAACCGAATATCTCACCCTCCTGAACTCCAAAAGAAACGCCTTTTACTGCCTCCAGTTTGCCGAACCTTTTCACCAGATTTTTTGATTTGATTACTTCCATATTCTTTCCTATTCCTCTTCTAAAGCTATAGATATGTGTTATTTAGTGCCCTTTTCCGAGTCCCTGTCCATTTTAAGCATCTCTTCAAAGCGAGCCAGCTTTTCGGTGGCCGTGGTGATAAATTCCGAGAAAGTTTCGGCCTTGGTGAGCAAGAGCCCGCCATGGCCCTGGCTACCGAAGACAAGCAGCTTGGTAGCAGGCGTTATCCCAAAATCCCGGCGTGCTTCCGCCGGTATAACCACCTGACCTCGCTCGCCGACGGTCGTCGCCCCATAAAATTTGGGTGCGTTTTGCTTGAAAAAACTGTTCTTCATTTCACTTACCCTCCCTGAAGGATACGAATAGTGTATTATATCATATTTTTCATACTCATTCAAACATGTCGGCGTCGGCGCCACTCTGGCCGTTTCCCTGATTGTTCTCGTCGTCAGGACGAGGTAGTCTGAGAAGGCTCTTTCGAGACAGGAATGGTGAATGAGAAGCGGCTACCGTAATAGCGCCGTCTTTAGCGGTGTGAGCCACCGCATTCTCGAGGAGGTTACGCAAGACCTGGATAATCCGGTGGGAATCAATGTTCACCGGGGGCAGTTTATCGGGTAGTTCGGCGGCTAGCGATACCCCTTTTGCCGACGCCTGGCCTTCTAATGCCGCCACCGTCCGGTTGATTAACTCGGTAAGGTCTTCCGCCCTTTCAAAATCCAGGTTTAAGGCTAATCTTCGGATTCTTCGTCCGGTGATATCACTTCGTCCGGGGTAATAGCCTCGTCATCAGGAGGAGTAACCTGGTCGGAGGGCATAATCTGGTGGGGGGCTACCGCTACTAGTGGCAGTTCATCGGTAAAGTGAGACTTTGGCGGCGTGGTCTTCTGCTTGGGGGTGTAAGACTTTTCCTCGCTGACGCTATCCTGCAGAGTATAGCTCTTAAACATGGTGCCATGATGATTGCCGCTATGCCCCTGAGGCAGAGAGCAGACGGAAACCTCCCATTCTTTGTAGATGTCCCGCCCCCAGACCGTCCTGATGGAAGTAGTCTTGATTCCCTTCTTTTCGTCAGGGGGGATGACCTCTTCCTCAACCTTATGCCAGTGCCCCACTACCGTCCGCAGCAGCTTTTTTGAGGTGTTGCCACAGGTTGCCTCTTCTCGGCCCGCCGCCAGTAGCTGCGCCTCCGGCACGAGCCTGGCTCCGCCTGAGCCTGCACCCTGCACACCACCCCCCACCTCATCCTGGTATTTCTCCAGGAGCTGCTTGAACTGGTCCACCAGCTGGTCCTTGGTGTTCCCAGGGCCCAGTCTGCCATCCAGAAACACGATGGTCGGCGGGGCGGGTGCCGCGGCTACCGCCGCCGGCTTGGGCTGTGGCGGATGCGTTAGACGGTAGGCTAAAAAGGCGCCTCCAATCAGGACAAGGACGAGCAGGGAGATAAATATCGCCGGCATAGTATAGTCAGGGTTCCAGGCTATATCTATTGTCTTTGGGGCATCCATAACCACGGTGTCGCTGGCACTTTCAGGTTTCAGCTTGCCCCTGAAGAAACCGAGAATGCCCGACATGGGGGCCTCAGGCGGGTTGATGCTCCATTCGGCGGCAGTCCCTGCCTTGCACCAGCCGCCGCCAGTTACTTCGCCCTGAGCGGAGGTTACCGTCAGCAGGTAATAGGTTTCATAGGTGGCGGTTGCCTTTCCCGGGGCCGTGACCTTCCAGTTCAGGTCTTCGTTGACGTCCTCATCACCATCAGGCAGTAACCAGTAGTCAAAGCGGTACTGGGTGTCGGTTGACTCTTCAATCAGGACCGGGGCGGTGGCTTCTATGAAATCATCGACCTCAAACCAGCCAGCGCCGGTCAGGGTTGTTATCTGAGACGGGTCGGTCTTGAGGTCAATATAATACTCGGTGGTATAGCTAAAATTGGCATCGGGATTGTCCTCGTCAACCACTATCTCGTCGTCATCGGCGATAAACCTGACATCGGAACGGGTCGGGCTTAAGACGGTGGAGTCAACGGTTATCACCGGTTCGTCGTCCACGTCAAAGCTACGGGTGAGCGTCTCCCCACCCTCCAGCGTCCCCGCCAGTATGCCATCCGCATAGACATTGGTCTCGCCGGCAGATAGGGAAACGCTGACTCTAATCACCGATTCGAAGTAGCCCGCTTCAACAACGAGGCTGTAGGAATGCTGATTAGTGAGGTGTGAAGTTGAATTATCGGTGACCGTGATGGTGAAAGTATAAGTGCCGGCCGAACCGTTAGCCGGGGTTCCCAGAATGATGCCATTAGTGGCGTCCAGGGTTATCCCCGAGGGCAATGTGCCGCTAGTCAGGCTGAAGGTATAGGGAGATGTACCGCCGGCAACAATGATATATGCTAGATAGCTGACACCCTCTTTCGCCGTGAGCAGGGTGAGGGTGGTGAAGGTTATGGGCGTGGCGGCTATAGTGATGGAAAAGGCTTGTTGGGCCGAGGGCCCGGTACTATCAGTGACCGTGACAGTAAAGTTATACACCCCCGCCAAAGTTGGAGTACCCGAGATGGTCCCCGTAGTCGGAGCCAGAGTTAGTCCCGGTGGCAAAGAGCCGCTAATTACAGCCCAATTAATGGGAGGAGGAGGAGGTATAAGTGGTATAGCGACCAGAGTCGTGGAGTAAGAGACGCTAACCTGACCCGAGGGCAAGACTGACGGAACAATGCTAGGTACTGCTGCGACGGGGGTGGCGAAGAGCAGGCTGCTCAGGATGACGACCAGAAGAATAACCGGCAAACGGACTTCCCATCCGGTAACCCAGCTTGACTGACGCTTTGATTGCCCCAAAATAGATTTCATTTTTAACCTTTTGCGACTTTTGCGACCATTGTATTAGTTAAACAGCCGTTCGTCAATGCTCCGCTGTTTCGCCTTTAATCAGGAGGCTTTCCAGACAAGCAGAGAGGATGTTGTCCACTTCTTTGCTCTTATTCGCCGTCTCCTCTATTAATACTAGGGCGAATGTCGCAAATGGATTCTATGTCTATTTACGGACGTCTATTCCTTGAATGTCTCGTAGCACACAATCTCATCGAGAGATTTTCGTACTTTTGGTCTTCCCGTTTCTTTTGGGAAACCCAAGGGAAGTAGAGCAACGATCCGGTAGTTCTCTGGAACCTTCAGGATGTCTCTAGCCTCTTCTTGCGAAAAGGCACCGATCCAGCAGGTACCAAGTCCCTCATCTACCGCGGCGAGAGTCATATGGTCCACCGCAATAGCTAAATCTACGGCATAATCTGGCACTCCACATGGCATGACGCTCTCTGGCATCGTAGCCACGGCAGCGATGACTACAGGTGCCCTGGCTATATGAGTCTGCCCTCCTGCCGCTCGAGCCAGTTCCTGGCGCCTCTTACCTTCTCTTACGACTACGAACTTCCATGCCTGTCTGTTTGAGCCCGACGGAGCTAGACGAGCGGCTTCGAGAACTTTGAGTAGCTTATCTTCTGGTACAGGCTTATCCTCATAATCCCGAATACTCTGCCTTCTCTTTATTGCTTCCTTCAGTTCCATTCCCACTCCTCTTTCAGTTGATTGTCGTGCTGGGATGTAACCAAGCGTATTATATCATGAACGTCATTTTAGTACCTGGCAAGACAGGAGACCAAAGAGGCTAATGACTTAACCCTTAAAAGATGTTTACCCTGCCAAAACCATAACAGTAATAATGCTTATTGGAAAAGAGGAAGTTCTACCTACCGTACAGTATGGTGGGCGGTAGAGGACTTGAACCTCTGACCCCCTGCGTGTAAAGCAGGTGCTCTGACCAACTGAGCTAACCGCCCCTATTACCCAAAAAGTCGGCGACTTTTTGGGAGCCCTTTAACGATGGTGCGCTTGGCGGGTCTCGAACCCACGGCCTCAGCCTTCGCAGGGCTGCGCTCTATCCTACTGAGCTACAAGCGCCTAAGGTGAAAATGGTGCCGAAGGAGAGATTTGAACTCTCACGCCCTTGCGGACACTACGCCCTGAACGTAGCGCGTCTGCCATTCCGCCACTTCGGCATCAAGACACAAAGGGATTATACCTGCCGTGACTTTAGGCGTCAAGGGAATTTTGGAGAGGGGCTGTCCTAGCGCTTGGTGTATTGAGGCGCCTTGCGCGCCCGCTTGAGCCCGGGCTTTTTCCTCTCTTTGACCCGCGGGTCTCTGGTGAGCAGCCCGTTCTGGCGCAGTACCGGCTTCAAGCTCTCGTCGGACTTCACCAGGGCGCGGGCAATACCGTGAGAGATGGCGCCGCACTGCCCGGTTATGCCACCCCCCGCCACCTTGACCATGGCATTATATTTAGCCAGGCTCTCGGTAACCAGCAGCGGCTTGGTTATTAGGCGGCGGTGGTCGTCGCGACTAAACAGCTGCTCATAGGGGGTGCCGTTGATGATAATCTCACCGGTGCCCTGCACCAGCCTCACCCGGGCAACCGACGTCTTGCGCCGTCCCGTTCCGTAAAAATAGCTTTGCTTCTTCTCGGTCTGAACCACTCTTCTCAAGCCCCCTTCGAGCTAGCTCCGGTCTGAGCCAGGTGAGGGTGTTCCTCGCCGGCATAGACCTTGAGTTTTTTCAGCATTTGAGCCCCCAGACGATTGTGGGGCAGCATGCCCTTGACGGCATGTTCAATCACCCGGGCGGGGTTGGTCTCCATCAATCTCCCCAGACTGACAGTTTTAAGCCCACCGGGGTATCCCGAATGACTGTGATAGAGCTTCTGCTCCGCCTTCTTACCGGTAAAGCGAACCTTCTCCGCATTGATAACGACGACGAAATCGCCCGTATCCAGGTGGCGGGTGAACATTGGCTTGTGCTTGCCCATGAGCAATTTAGCCGCCTCGGTGGCCAGTTTGCCCAGAATCTTGTCCGAGGCGTCAATCACGTGCCACTGGCGCTCAATCTCAGAAGCTTTGGTGCTATAGGTTTTCATCATAATTCTCCAAAGGACCGGGGTAATTCACCCGGTTAAGACACAGCCCGTAAGCCGGGGCGGTCGGTCCCGCCAGCGCCAGCTCCCTGGCCTCAATTATACTATTAAACTCATCGAGGGTCACCTTGCCCAAGCCGACCCTGATGAGCGCCCCCACCGTATTGCGCACCTGGTGCAGCAGGAATGAGCTGGCTGCTATGTTGAAGATGACCAGCTCTCCCTCTCTCTCCACCACGGCGCGGAAGACGCGCCTCACCGTGCTCTTAACGCTAGCCCCGTTGCGGCCGGCAAAAGAAGCGAAGTCGTGCTCGCCGACCAGCGCCAGGCAGGCCTGGTTCATGGCTTCGATATCCAGCTTGCCCGCCACCAGGTAGGCAAAGCCTTCCCTTATCGGGGAGCGGGTGGGGCGGTTCAGGATATAGTAGCTGTATTCGCGGCTGATGGCTTCCCGCCTGACGTTGAAGGCATCGTTTATTCTATAAGCCGCCTTGACGGCGATATCGGTGGGCAGATAGTGGTTCAACCCGCCGACAAAGCTATGGGTGGAAAGCGCCGACCCCGTCCTGAAGCTGACCACCTGCCCACGAGCGTGGACGCCGGCATCGGTGCGGCTGGCGCTAATCACCCGCCGCCTCTCCCCGGTAAGCCTGGTCAGTGCCTTTTCCAGCTCCCCCTGGATAGAAGGCAAGCCGTCCTGCCACTGAAAACCGTGGTAACGGGTGCCGTCATATTCCATAACTAATAAAATCTTGGTGGTCTCGGCCAACTAAAACCTCCCTACTCGACCAGCTCCAGTTGCACCATCGGCGCCCCGTCGCCCAGCCGGGGGCCAATCTTAGTGAGACGGGTATAGCCGCCCGGGCGCTCGGCGTACCTCGGGGCAAGAGTGGTGAACACCTTATCCGCCACCTTCTCGTCCAGGATAAAGGCAAGCGCCCGTCGGCGGGAGTGGAGCTTCCCTTCTTTGCCCAGGGTAATCATCCGCTCCGCCATGCCGCGTATCTCCTTAGCCTTAGCCTCGGTGGTGGTAATCTTTTCGTGATTTAAAAGGTCGGTTACCAGGTTTCGGTATAGCGCCTTGCGGTGCGCCGAAGACCGTCCCAGTTTCCTGCCGCCTACATTATGCCTCATATCGTTTAGCTCTCCTCCTCTTCCTCTGTGACCGCGGGCACCAGGGAAAGCCCCATCGACGCCAGCTTATCCTCTACCTCCTGCCGGGATTTCTGCCCGAAATTATGCAGGGCGAGCAGCCCCTTCTCGCCGCGGCTTATCAGCTCGCCCACAGTGGCGATACCGCCGCGCCGCAGGCAGTTCATGGTGCGCACGGAAAGGTCGAGCTGCTCCACGGGCATATCGTATTTCTCCTCGCTGATGGAGGCGCGAATCAGCTCTTTTTCCACCTCCAGGCGGGAAATCTTGGCGTAATCGATGAAGGGCGTCAGCTGCTCCACCAGAATCTCGGCGCCGCGGCTGATGGCGTCCACCGGGGTTATGGTGCCGTCCGTCCAGACCTCCAGGTCTAAACGCTCCCGCCGCATCTCCCGGCTGACATGTACCGGCTCGACGTTAAAGTTGACCTTGCGTACCGGGGTAAAGACGGCGTCAATGGGAATCGTCCCCACGGGCATGTTGTCGCCCGACTCCGCCTCCCGGTAGCCCTCGCCCAGCTCGACATCAAGCTCCACCGAGAGCTTGGCTTCGGGAGAATCCAGGGTGGCCAGGTAAAGCTCGGGGTTGGCAATCTCGAAGTCGGTGGAGGCGGCAATGTCGGCGGCGGTAACCCGCTTCTCGCCCTCCACCTCCAGCATCAGCTTGCCCGGCTGTTCGGAAAGGGACTTTAACCTCAGCGCCTTAATGTTGAGCAGAAACTCGGTAACGTCCTCCTTGACAAAGGGAATGGTGGAGAATTCGTGCTGAATCCCCTCGATTTTAACCCTGGTCACCGCCGCTCCGGGAAGGTAGCTCAGGAGCACGCGCCGCAGGGCATTGCCCAGGGTGACGCCGAAGCCCTTTTCCAACGGCTCGACGTGGAAACGGCCGAAGTTATCCTGGCTGTCCACACACTCTATATTGGCTTTAGCCAAACGGGACAATGTGCTACCTCCCTATCAGGTGACTTACCGTGAATAGAACTCGACTATGCTCTGCCCCTGGAATTTTGCCTCGACATCCTCAGGGGTGGGCATAGATAAAACCCGACCCACCAGATTCTCCCCGTCCAGGCTCAACCAGTTGGGGATAACCTTGCTTTCGATACTGTCGGCAACCTGCTGGTAATAGCCGCTCTTGGTGCTGCTCTTCCTCCAGCCGATGACATCGCCTTCCTTGATTAAAGAGGAAGGTATATCGTTCTTGCGTCCGTTAATGATAAAATGCCCGTGCTGGACCAGCTGGCGGGCCTGGGCGCGCGAATCGGCGAAACCCAGCCGGTAGATGACATTATCCAGCCGCCTCTCCAGCAGCATCAACAGGTTTTCGCCGGTGATGCCTTTCTGCCGCTCCGCCTCCCCGAAAAGACGCCTGAACTGCCTTTCCATGATGCCATAGCTATAGCGGACTTTCTGCTTCTCCCGCAGTTGTGCCCCCCGGTCGGAGAGCCGCCGCCGCCGCAGGGGCTGCTGCCCCGGTGGCTTGGAGCGCCGTTCAAAGGCGCACTTGGAGGTAAAGCAGCGACTGCCCTTAAGCATTAATTTCTCGCCGCTGCGCCGACACAGCCGACAAACCGCTGATGCGTATCTTGCCATCTAGACCCGCCTCCTCTTGCGCGGCCTACAGCCGTTATGCGGGATAGGCGTTACATCCCTGATGCTGGTAATGTTAAGCCCCGAAGCCTGCAGGGAACGAATCGCCGCCTCGCGCCCGCTGCCCGGCCCCTTAACGTAGACCTCCACCTGGCGCAGGCCGTGCTCCATACCCTTGCGCACCGCGTCGCGGGCAGCCATCTGCGCCGCATAAGGGGTGCCCTTGCGTGAACCCTTAAAGTGGGCGGAACCAGAGCTTCCCCAGGCGATAACATTGCCCTGGGGGTCAGTAAGGGTAACTATAGTATTATTAAAGCTGGACTGGATATAAGCCCTCCCCACCGGGATGGCCTTCCGTTCCCGCTTTCTGGCTTTGTTGCGCTTCTTCTGTGCCATTCTATCTCCCCCTTGATTATAACCTCAATTACTTCTTGGTCGTGCCGCGCCGCTGTCCCCTGCCGGCTACCGTCTTGCGGGAACCGCGCTTGGCGCGGGCATTAGTCCGGGTGCGCTGCCCCCTCACCGGCAAACCGTGGCGGTGCCGAGCGCCCCGGTAGCTGCCGATTTCGATGAGGCGCTTTATATTGAGGTCAACCTCTTTCCTTAATTCTCCCTCGACTTTATGCTCCTTGTCGATAATCTCGCGCAGACGATTAACCTCTTCTTCGGCCAGGTCGCTCACCTTGGTATAGGGGTCGACCTTGGCCTGGGCCAGAATCTTCTGGCTCAAAGAAGGTCCGATGCCATATATATACTGCAGTGAGAACAAGACCTGCTTGTTTTTCGGTATATCAACTCCGGCTATACGCGCCATCTACAAGCCTCCTCGAGATACGGGGTGTTCAACCCTGCCTCTGCTTATGCTTGGGGTTGGAACAGATGACCCTGACCACCCCACGCCGCTTCACTATCTTACACTTTTCACATATAGTTCTAACTGAAGCTCTTACTTTCATAACTAATTCTCCGCACTACTTAAACCGATAGGTAATCCGCCCCCGGCTCAGGTCGTAAGGGGAAAGCTCCACCAGGACCTTATCCCCGGGCAGGATTCTGATGTAATGCAATCTTATTTTGCCCGAGATGTGGGCCAGAACCTTGTGGCCGTCAGGCAGCTCTACCCGAAACATGGCGTTAGGCAAGGGCTCGACTACCGTCCCTTCGACCTCAATGGCCTCCCTCTTAGGCATAAACTCCTTCTCTGACGGTAAGCACCTCGGCTTCCTCGCCAGAAATAACAATCGTATGTTCAAAGTGGGCGGAAAGGCTGCCGTCGGCGGTCAGCACCGTCCATTGGTCGCCGCCGAGCCGGGTATGCCAGTCGCCCAGATTAACCATCGGCTCCAGGGCAATCGTCATGCCCTTCTTTAACACCGGCCCCGTCCCCGCCACCCCGAAGTTAGCTATCTGCGGCTCTTCGTGCATCTCGCGCCCGATACCGTGCCCGGTATATTCGCGCACTACCGAAAAGCCCCTCCCCTCGGCATAGCCCTGAATAGCCGCCGAGATATCGCCCAGCCTGGCTCCGGCATGGGCGGCGGCAATACCCGCTGCCAACGCCCCCCTGGTAGTCTCCACGAGCTCCTTAGCCTTCGAGGCTATTTCCCCCACCCCCACCGTAATGGCGCCGTCGCCATGAAAACCCTTGTAAATAGCGCCGAAGTCCAGGGATACTATATCACCTTCGCGCAAAACGCGCTCACCGGGTATGCCGTGCACCACCTCGTCATTGACCGAGACGCAGAGATTGGCCGGGAACCCCCGGTATCCCTTAAACGAGGGGGTACCCCCCAGCCTCTCCACCGCCTCAGCGGCAATTATATCCAGTTCTTTTGTCTTCATACCCGGTTTCACCCTTCGGCTCAAGGTGTCCAGCACCGTGCCGACAATCCTCCCCGCCTGGCGCATCAGAGCAATCTCCCGCTCCGATTTAATAATTATACTCATTTAACTATAAACGTTCTCCACCCAGGGCGGCAACTATTCTCTTCCCCACCGCCTCCACACCACCTTCGCCAGCCACCTCCAGCAGCTTGCCGGCCCGGCGGTAATAGTCGATAAGCGGAGTGGTCTCATCCGAGTAGACCTCCAACCGCTTCTTGATGCTCTCCTCGCTATCGTCGGGGCGCTGGTAGAGCTCGCCGCCGCACTTATCGCACCGCCCCTCCACCCGGGGAGGGGAATCGCTGACGTGGCACGGCGCCTGGCACTGCCGGCAGACCCGACGCCCGCCCAGCCTCTTTAACAGCGCCTCCTCCGATACCCCGATATGCACCGCCTTATCTATGGCTTTGCCCTGACGGGCTAAGGCTTCGTCCAGAGCTTCAGCCTGCTTCAGATTGCGGGGAAAGCCGTCGAAGACCGCCCCTACCCCACTATCCGGAGCCGAAATCCGCTCCAGAACCATACCTATCGTTATCTGGTCGGGGACCAGCACTCCCTTCTCCATATAGGACTTCACCGCTAGCCCCAGCTCGGTCCCCCGCTCCAGCGCCTGCCGAAACAGGTCTCCGGTAGCGATATGCACCAGCTTTAACTTCCGCGCCACACTGGCGGCTTGTGTTCCCTTGCCCGCGCCGGGGGCTCCCAGAAAGACAATATACACCATTCACCCTATTTAATGAAGCCCTCATAGCGCCGCATCACCAGTTGCGCCTCCATCTGCTTCATGGTATCCAAAACCACGCCGACCACGATAAGCAAACCCATACTGGATAGCTGTATCACCTGAACATCGGTGACCTCGCGAGCGACAAAGGGAATCACCGCCACTACAGCCAGGAACAAAGCCCCGGCCCAGGTGATACGCTTTATCACTCCGTTCAGGTATTCTTTAGTATGCGGCCCCGGCCTAATCCCGGGGATAAATCCCCCCTGCCGCTGCAGGGTATTGGGCAGGTCCTGCTGCTCGAAGATGACCATGGTGTAGAAGAAGGCAAAGCCGACAGTGAGCAGGAAATAAAGCCCCCAATAGAACAAGCCCAGCGGCAGCGCCGCATCGGGATTAAACAGGTTGACGATAAAGTTGGCGAAGTTAGGGTCGGCCCCCGTGGGATTGGCGAAGTAATTGGCCACCACCCCGGGGAAGATGACCAGCGACATGGCGAAGATAAGCGGTATCATGCCCGCCGTGTTTACCCGCAGCGGTATATGGGTCGAGCCCGCCTGCCGGTACATACGCCCGCCGCGAAATACGCTCCGGGAATACTGGACGGGGATGCGGCGGTGGGCCTCGATGAAATAGACGATAAACACGGTGGTGGCTAAGGCAATAATAATATAGATGACCAGACCGCCGAAGTTTTCCTTAGCCAGGAAGCCCTGCTGTATCATCTGGGGCAAGCCGGCGACAATGCCGGCAAAAATGATTATGGATATCCCATTGCCGATACCGTGCTCGGTAATACGCTCCCCCAGCCAGACCAGGAACATGGTGCCGGCTATCAGCGACATCACCATGGATATCATGGGCAGGACGGCGGCGCTACCGACAACGCCCTCGTGCTGGAGATAGACCAGCTGCCCGTAGCCGGAAAGACCGGCCAGTGGGATAGTCAGCCAGTGGGTAATACGGTTAATCCTGTCCCGGCCCGCCTCCCCTTCCTGAGAAATCTCTCTCAGCTTGGGGATGATGGGCACCAGCAGCGTCATAACGATGGACGCCGTGATATAGGGGTAAACCCCCATCGCCGCCACGCTTAAGCGCCTCATGGCACCGCCGCTGAACATGTCGAGCATGCCCAGCAACGCATTTTGATCGAACAGCTCCTTCAAGGCATCAAGGTTTACCCCGGGCAGAGGCACGTGAGCCACGAAACGGAAGATTATCAGGATGCCGAGGGTAATGAGAATCCTCCGCCTCAAATCGGGCAGACTGAAGGCGTCAATCATGGCCTGCAGCAGTCGCGGTCTACCTTGCTTCTGGGCCACTGCCCACCTCCTCCGCCTTGCCGCCAGCGGCTTCTATCTTGGCTTTAGCCGCCGCCGAAAACTTGTTGGCCTTCACCACCAGGGCATGCTTAAGCTCGCCGCCCGCCAGGACTTTAACCGGGTGTTTAAGAGACTTTACTATCCCCGCGGCGACCAGCTTCTCCGGCGTCACCTCGCTGTCCGGCTCGAAGACGCTGAGCTTATCCAGCCTGACCAGGCTGTACTCCGTCTTGAAGGGATTAGTGAACCCGCGCAAGCGCGGCAGGCGCTTGATCAAGGGCAACTGCCCCCCCTCAAAGCCAGGGCGCATCTTGTAGCCGGCGCGGGATTTCTGTCCTTTAGAACCCCGCCCCGAATAGGTGCCCTTACCGCTGCCATCTCCCCGGCCCACTCTCTTCCTGTCTCGCTTGGAGCCAGGGGCAGGGGAAATTTTTTCCTGTAACATCAGTTCTCTTCCTCCACCCTTATCAGGTGCCTCACTTTATTGAGCATACCACGGACTGAGGAGCTGTCATTATGCAAAACGCTCTTATTCAAGCGGTTAAGCCCCAGAGCCCTCAGCGTTTTCTTCTGGTCCTGGGCATAACCGATGCCGCTTTTAATCAGGGTTACCCGCAGCTTAGCCACCGACAACCTCCTCCTTTTCCTCCCTGGCCTCAACGCCAGCCCGCCGTCGCGCCAGCTCCTCTTCGGGAACTCTAAGCTGGCTGAGGGCAACCATGGTCGCCTTGGCCGTGTTAATCCGATTGGAACTACCCAGCGACTTGGTCAGAATATCCTTGATGCCGGCCGCTTCCACCACCGCCCGGATGCTGCCCCCGGCAATAATACCCGTGCCCGGGGCGGCCGGTTTTAGCAAGACCCTGGCGGCGCTGAACTTAACCGTTATCTCGTAAGGGATAGTGGTCCCCCTCAAGGGCACCTTGAGCAGGTTCTTGCGGGCGATAGAGTTCGCCTTGCTGATGGCTTCGGGCACGGTGTTAGCCTTACCCACGCCGATGCCCACGTGGCCATTACCGTCGCCGGTCACCGCCAGGGCGCTGAAGCTGAGGCGCTTGCCCCCCTTCACCACCTTGGTCACGCGGTTGATATAGATCAGCTTATCGGTCAGTGACAGTTCCGTCGGGTCTATCCTGCTTAGTGGTCCTTTCACTTCAGTTAAAACTACCCCCTCAAAGATTCTTTGACTAAAACTTGAGTCCGGCTTCACGAGCCGCCTCAGCCAGGGCTTTAACCCGGCCGTGATATTTGTATCCGCCGCGGTCGAAAACGACCTGTTTTATACCTTTATCCAGGGCACGCTTAGCCACCAGGTCACCAACCAGCCCCGCCCTGGGCGACTTGGCTTTGCCGTTCACCCCGGGCTTTATCTCCGGGTCCAGGGTCGAAGCCGTCACCAGCGTATGCCCCTTCTCGTCATCGATGACCTGGGCATAAATATGGTTCAGGCTGCGAAAAACACAAAGCCTTGGGCTGGAAGCGGTGCCCGCCAGCTTAGCCCTGACCCGGGCGTGCCTTCTTATACGTGCTGCCCTTACTCCGCCTTTAACCATTATCCCTTCTGACCTATAGCCTTGCCCGCTTTGCCCGGCTTGAGACGGACAAACTCGCCGGCATATCTAATGCCCTTGCCCTTATAGGGGTCGGGCGGGCGGATGGCGCGAATTTCGGCAGCCATCTCGCCGACTACTTCTTTATCGATGCCGCTGACCTTGATGTGATTGCCCCCCTCTACATCCAGCGATATGCCTGGTAAGGGGGTTACCTCTACCTGATTGGAATAGCCGATACGAAGCGTCAGCTTATCCCCGGTCTTCTCCGCCCGGTAGCCCACCCCGACGATATCGAGGTGCTTCTCAAAGCCAACGGTCACCCCCTGCACCATGTTAGCCAGCAGGCTGCGCGTCAGCCCGTGCAGGGAGCGGTGCTCTTTGCTGTCGCTGGGTCGGGATACCGTGAGCACACTATTCTCCAGCTTAATATTCATATCGGGGTTAAAGCGGCGGCTAAGCTCCCCCCTGGGGCCGCTCACCTTGACCATGTCTTTTGCGATGTTCACCGTGACCTTATCGGGCACGGCTATCGGCATCAGCCCTACTCTAGACATTGATATCACCCCTAGTTTTTACCATACGTGGCATAGCAGTTCACCGCCAACTCCTTTGCGCCAGGCTTGCTGCCCGGTCATAACGCCCTGGGAGGTAGAAATAATAGCGATACCCAGACCGCCGTGAACGCGGGCAATCTCGTCCCGTCCCACATAAATCCTCAAGCCGGGCTTGCTCACCCGCTCCAGTCCGGCAAGGATAGAGACATTCTTATCGTCGTACCTGAGGTTGATTCGTATAGCCCGTTGCGGCTTGCTCTTCAACACCTCGTAGTCGGCAATAAAGCCCTCCTTCTTGAGGATGCGGGCGATAGCCAGCTTTACCCGCGAAGTCGGTACCAGCACGGAATCGTGCCGGGCCATAACGGCGTTGCGTATCCTGGTCAACATATCGGCTATTGGGTCAGAGATAGTCATATCCACTTCACCAGCTTGATTTTCTTACTCCGGGAATCTGCCCGGCCAGAGCTAACTTTCTAAAACAAATCCGGCATAAGCCAAACTTGCGAATATAGGCTCTAGGTCTTCCGCAGAGCAGACAGCGGTTATGCTGCTGCACCTTGTATTTAGGCGTTCGCTTTGACTTTAAGACTTTCGACTTCTTAGCCATTCCTACTCCGTTTTAATCCCGGACAAAGGGCATGCCCAACAACTCCAGCAGTTGCCTGCCTTCGTCGTCGCTCTGAGCCGTGGTGCCGATAGACACCTCCAGCCCCCGTACCTTGTCTATCTTATCGTAATCCATTTCGGGGAAGGCAAGCTGCTCCTTAAACCCCAGGGTATAATTACCCCTCCCGTCGAAGGAATCGCGGGAAACCCCTTGAAACTCGCGTAGTCGGGGCAGGGCGACATTTACCAGCTTATCGAAAAAGTGATACATGCGCTCCCCGCGCAGTGTAACCTTCATCCCGATGGTCATTCCTTCTCTCAGCTTGAAGGCGGCGATGGACTTCCTGGAGCGGATGGTAATCGGGTGCTGCCCCGTAATAGCCGACAGGTCCTTCTCCGCCGACTCCAGCGCCTTGGCATCCGAAATCGCCTCGCCCAGGCCGATATTAAGCACCACCTTCTCCAGGCGCGGTACCTGCATCACGTTCTTATAGCCGAAACTCTCCATAAGCTTGGGCACGACCTCTGTCTTATACTTTTCTTTAAGCGCCGACATCTAATCAACTACCTCCCCGCAAGACTGGCAGAAGCGGACCTTGCGGCCATCAGCCAAAAAGCGCGACCCGACCCGGACTGGCTTGTTGCACTTACTACATAGCAGCATAACGTTCGAGCTGTGAATCGGCGCCTCGCGCTCAATTATACCCGCCTGCCTGACGGCTCCCTTTGCTCGGCTATGCTTCTTGACAAAGTTGACACCTTCCACCAGCAGCCGTTCATTCTTGGGGTAGACAAAACGCACTCGGCCCTTTTTCCCCCTGTCCTTGCCAGCGACAACCAGCACCGTATCGTTCTTTCTGATATTCATTATGTCTCTAGAGAACCTCGGGCGCCAGCGAGATAATCTTGGTAAAATCCTTATCTCTCAGCTCCCTGGCTACCGGCCCGAATATCCTCGTCCCTTTCGGGTTATTCTTATCGGTTAAGATGACCGCGGCGTTCTCGTCGAACCTGATGTAAGAGCCATCAGGGCGCCGACTGGGCTGGACACAGCGAACAACCACCGCCCTGACCACCTCCCCCTTCTTGACCACCCCCCTCGGCGTCGCCTTCTTCACCGAGGCCACGATAACATCGCCCACGCGGGCGTATTTCCTCCCGGAGCCGCCCAGGACGTTGATACACATTATCTCCTTGGCACCAGTGTTATCGGCCGCTTTCATTCTAGTATAGGCTTGAATCATAGCTGTCTATTCCGAGCTCTCTGCCTCGGTTTCTTCCTTTTCTTCTTTAATTTCGGCTTTAGCCTTTTCCTTGGCTTCCGCCTTAGTCTCTTCCTTGGCTTTTGCTTTTGTTTTAGCTTCGGGCTTGGTTTCTTCTTTCAGCTCTTCTGTAGCTTCGGTTTCAGGTTCAATCTCGGCTACCGCTTCCTTCACCTTTTTCTCAGCTATAACCTTGTCTAGCTCTTCCTGGGTTATCTCCTCGGGTGAAATCTCCACCACCTCTCCCTTGACTAATATCTCGGCAACCCGCCACCGCTTCTCCCGGGAAAGGGGTCGGGTCTCCACGATTCTCACTTTATCCCCCACCCGGCACTCATTCTTCTCATCATGAACCTTATACCTGGCCACCCTTCGGATAATCTTCTTATATAACGGGTGTCGCTTGGGGCCGGATACCTCCACCACCACCGTCTTATCCATACGGTCGCTCACCACCTGCCCCAGCCTGACTTTACGCTTGGTTTCTTCAGTCATCACTTTATCCCCAGTTCTCTTTCCCTGATTATGGTCTTAATTACAGCAATCTGCTTTCTGGCCCGGGCAAGCTCGCGGTGGTTGACCAGCTGCTTGGTCTCCAGGCGAAAACGGAGGTTAAACAGCTCCTGATGGGCTTCCTCCAGTTGCTTGGCCAGCCCCTCGTTGCCGAGTGCCCGCATCTCCTCAATCTTCACCCTGCATCACCCCCCGCACCGCTCACGGCGCCGGTATCCCTGGCTACAAACTTGGTGCTTATGGGCAGCTTGTGCGCCGCCAGGCGCATGGCTCCCTTGGCTACCTCCTCGCTCACTCCCCCCATCTCAAAGAGCATCCGGCCCGGTTTAACCACCGCCACCCAGTGGTCGGGGGCACCCTTACCCCCACCCATCCGGGTCTCGGCGGCCTTCTTGGTCACCGGTTTATCGGGATAGATGCGCACCCAGACGTTACCGCCGCGGCGGATGTAACGGGTAATAGCCCGCCGCGCCGCCTCAATCTGCCGGTTGGTAATCCAGGCCGATTCCTGCGCCTGCAGGCCGAAATCGCCGAAGTCAACGCTATTCCCCGAATGGGCACTGCCCCGGCGGTGTCCCTTATGACTCTTGCGGTACTTCACCCTCTTGGGCTGTAGCATCTTTCTCCTCTTTATCCTCGGCTAACGGGGCTTTCTCCCCGGTGGTCTTCTTGGTTTTGCGCTTGGTCGTTTTCTTCTCCGCCGCCGGAGCCTTCTTCGGCTTGGCGGCTTTCTTGGCCGGTTTTTCTGGCTTTGCCTCGGCGACTACTTTCGCTTTCGCCTTTGGCTTTTCCTCGGCGACTACTTTCGCCTTCGCCTTTGGTTTTTCCTCAGCGACTGCTTCCGCCTTTTCTTTCTTTGGCGGCGCTACCGCGGGCTTGGGTGCCGCCTCGGCGGCGGCCTCGGGGGCTTCTTCAGCCTCGGGCTTGGTGGCCTCGGGGAGAATATCGCCCCGATAGACCCAGACCTTGACCCCGATTCGCCCCAGCGTGGTGCGCGCCTCGGTAAACCCGTAATCGATGTCGGCCCGCAGCGTATGCAGGGGCACCTGCCCCTGGTGCATAACCTCGCGGCGAGCTATCTCGGCACCACCCAGCCTGCCGGAGCAACTGATTCTCATTCCCTTGGCTCCAGCCTGTATGGTGCGGAACATCGCCTGCTTCATCGCCCGCCGGAAAGCCACCCGGTGCTCGATTTGTTCCGCCACCGCCCTGGCTATCAGGTAGGCGTCCAGCTCGGGCTGCTGGATCTCCAGAATACTCAGTTGAATCCTCTTGCCGATAAGGGCCTCAAGTTTAGCCCTCATCTCATCGACCCGCTGCCCCCCTCGCCCGATGACGACGCCGGGGCGGGCGGTATGGATGGTCATGGCGACCTTATTCGCCTGGCGTTCGATTTCCACCAGGGAAATACCAGCTTCGGTATATCCGGTGGCAATAGCCTTCCGAAGCTGGAGGTCTTCCTGCAAGAAGTCGACATAGTTCTTGTCGGCATACCACTTGGCCTGCCAGTTGCGTATGACCCCTAGCCTAAAACCGAAAGGATGGACCTTACGACCCAATTACTCTTCCTCCTCGCTAACGACGACGGTAATATGGCTGGAACGCTTGAGAATACGGTTGGCTCGCCCCCTTGCCCGCGGGCGAAACCTCTTTAACGTCCTCGCACCACCGGTAAAGATGTGCACAATCCTCAAATCGGCCGGTTCCATCTGAAAATTATTCTCGGCGTTAGCCGCGGCTGACTTCACCACCTTGGCTACCACGCGGGCGGTGGGGGTAGGCGTGAACTTAAGCAGGGTCAGTGCCTCGTCCACCTTCTTGCCCCGCACCATATCCACCAGCAGGCGCACCTTGCGTGGCGATATACCGGTATCTTTAGATACTGCTCTCACTTCCATTTATACTCTTAAGTCCTCTTCCTTAGCTGGGTCACCTTCTCCCCCCTGGAGCCGTGGCCCCGGAAGGTTCGGGTTATGGCAAACTCGCCCAGCTTATGCCCCACCATATTCTCGGTGATGAAGATGGGCACGTGCCGCCGCCCGTCGTGGACGCCGATGGTAAGACCTACCATCTGGGGCAGGACGGTAGACCAGCGCGACCAGGTCTTTATCACCGCCTTCTCCCCGGAACGGTTCAGCGCCTCCACTTTCTTGAGCAGCTTGGCGTCAATCGCCGGACCCTTCTTGGTTGACCTCGACATTACGTCACTTCCCTCTACGCTTGACAATCATCCTGTCGGAAGCCTTTGCCTTGCGCGTTCTGTATCCCAGAGCTGGCTTACCCCAGGGTGTCTTCGGTCCGGGCATGCCTATCGGGGACCTACCCTCCCCACCCCCGTGGGGGTGGTCGCGGGGACTCATCGCCGAACCCCTTACCGTAGGCCGCCAGCCCATCCAGCGCCTGCGGCCCGCCTTGCCCAGATTAACACTACGATGGTCGATATTACCCAGCTGGCCGATAGTGGCCAGACAATTGATACTGATACGCCGCATCTCACCCGAGGGCAGGCGCACCAGGGCGTACTTACCTTCCTTAGCCATCAGCTGGGCGGCAACGCCTGCGCTGCGCACCAGCTGTCCCCCCCTCCCCACCTCCATCTCGATGTTATGTATCAGGGTGCCCGTGGGGATTTGCTTCAAGGGCAGGGCATTGCCCGGTTTGACCTCGGCATCAGCGCCCGACTTTATGCTGTCGTCCACCTTAAGCTCGTTGGGGGCGAGTATATAGCGCTTATCCCCATCGGCATAGAAGATGAGAGCGATACGAGCCGAGCGGTTGGGGTCGTATTCAATGGCGGCAACGCGGCCCGGGACGCCCAGCTTATTGCGCTTGAAGTCCAGTACGCGCAGCCTTCGCTTGGCGCCGCCGCCTTGGTGGCGCACCGTTATCTTTCCCTGGTTACTTCGTCCCGCCTTCCTCTTGAGGGGCAACAACAGCGACTTCTCCGGCTTACTCTTGGTTATTTCCTCAAAGCTGGAGCCGGTCATGCCCCGTCGGCCGGGAGATGTGGGACGATATTGCTTTAGTGGCACCTAGACCCCCTCAAACAGTTCTATTTTATCACCGGGTTTCAGCGTGACAATCGCCTTCTTCCAGGACGGAGTCACCACCGTTCTTCCCCGCATCATCCGTCTCCGCCCCGGCACGGTCAGCACGTTGACCTGAGCCACATTCACCTTAAACGCCTTTTCCACCGCCAGCTTAACCTGGTTCTTATTAGCCCCCACGGCGACCTCGAAGGCGTATTTGCCCTGAGGCGCCTGGATGGCGGTATTCTTCTCCGTTACCAGGGGACGGCGCAATACCTCAGACAGATGCATGCCCACCCCCCCAGAGCCTCTCGGCGCGGCGCACCCCCGACTCCGTCATCAATAACATCTTATAGGATAGAACGTCAGCCACGCTTAAGATATGGGCGGGCATGGTCTTAACCCCCGCCAGGTTACGGGCCGACTTGACTAAATTCTCTTCGGGCATATCGGTAACGATAAGGACTGAGGAATTTATCCCCAGCGCCACCAGCACCGCGGCCATCTCTTTGGTCTTGGGCTGGTCGAACTTCGGCTCTTCCATGACCTTGAGCTCGGCTTCTCTCGCCTTGGCCGAGAGCACGCACCTTATCGCCAGCTGGCGCATCTTCTTGGGCATATCCTGGCGGTAGTCCCTCGGCTTAGGCCCAAAGGTGATACCGCCCCCCCGCCTGGTTGGCGACTTCTTGCTGCCCGCCCGCGCCATGCCGGTGTGCTTCTGCCGGTACAGCTTGCGCGTGCTGCCGGCGACCTCGCCGCGGGTCTTGGTGCTGGACGTTCCCTGGCGGGCGTTCGCCCGCTGCCTGACCAGAGCCTGGTGCACCACCGCCTCGTTAAAGGGCACGGCAAAGACGTCGTCGCTCAGCTCAATATTCCTAACCACCTCGCCAGCGAGGCTGTAAACTGGAACTTCCACTGTCTTTATTTCTTCCCCTCCCGTTTCTCGATGAGCACCAGCCCGTTCCTGGCGCCGGGAACAGCTCCCCTGACCAGTAACAGGTTGCGCTCCGGGTCGGCTTTATATACCGTCAGATGACGAACCGTCACCCGGTCGGTACCCATATGCCCCGCCATGCGCATCCCCTTGAACACTCTACCTGGCGAGGTCGTCGCCCCGATAGAGCCGGGGGCGCGGTGGCGGTCGGACTGTCCGTGGGTTTTGGGTCCGCCGGCAAAGTGATGCCTTTTTACCACGCCGGCAAAACCCTTGCCCTTGGAGACACCGGTAATATCAACCAGGTCGCCTTCCTTGAACAGCCCCACATCAACCTTATCCCCAACCTTAATCTCCTCGGTGTCAGCCACCCTGAATTCCCGAAGATATTGGAACTGCCCCAGCTTCTTGAGGTGCCCCTTGCGGGGGGAGTTAAGCCGTTTAGCCTGGCCGAAGCCAAGCTGGGCAGCTTTATAGCCTTCTTTATCTGCCGTTTTAAGCTGGATCACCACGCAGGGCCCCGCTTCAATAGCGGTCACCGACTCGGCTTTGCCCGACTCGGCGAAGACCTGCGCCATACCCAGCTTTTTGCCAATTATACCTTTAACCATATCCTAAAAACCTATGACTTAATATCTATCTCCACCCCAGCGGGCAGATTCAGGCTGCTCAGGGCGTCGATAGTCTTGGATGTCATCTCCACAATGTCGATTAGTCGTTTATGCGTCCGAATCTCGAACTGCTCCTGCGAGTCCTTGTCGATAAAGGGGGAGCGGATAACGCTGAACTTCTGAATACGGGTGGGCAGCGGCACCGGTCCCACAACCACCGCCCCCGTCCTCTCCACGGCGGCTACGATTTGCTCCACCGACAGGTCGAGAATCTTGTGGTCGTAACCCTTTAGTTTAATGCGAATCTTTTGTTTCGGCATCTTAAACCCTCTTTTATCTGGCCATCGCCTTACCGGTTATCTGGTCGGCCAGCTCGGCCGGCATCTCGTCATAGTGATGGAACTCCAGTGAGTAAGCCGCCCGGCCCTGCGTTAGCGACCGGAGATTAGTGGCGTAGCCAAAAGTCTCGGCCAGCGGTACCAGGGCGCGAATAACCGACATTACATCGCGCGCCCCGACGGACTCAATATGTCCCCGTCTGGAGTTGAGGTCTCCCATTATATCACCAAGGAACTGGTCCGGTGCAACTATTTCCAGTTTCATAATCGGCTCCAGCAGCACGGGCTTGGCTTTAGCCACGCCGTTCCGCAGCGCCATGGAACCGGCCATCTTAAAGGCTATGTCCGAAGAATCGACCTCGTGATAGCTGCCGTCATAAAGGGTGGCTTTGACATCCACTATCGGATAGCCCGCCACCACCCCCGTCTCCATAGCCTCTTTAATGCCGACCTCGGCGGCACGGATATACGTCTTGGGCAAAGCCCCACCCTTGATGCGTTCGACGAACTGAAAGCCGCCGCCCCGCTCCATAGGCTCAAGCTTGATAAAGACATGCCCGTACTGGCCGTGCCCGCCGCTCTGGCGGATGAACTTCCCTTCCACCTCCACCGGCACGGTAATCGTCTCTTTATAAGACACCTTGGGCCTGCCTATAATCGCCTCCACCCCGAACTCGCTGACCAGGCGGCTCACCAGGAACTCCAGGTGAAGCTCGCCCATCCCCGAAATAACCGTCTGCCCCGCCTCCTGGTCGTAGGTCACGCGGAAGGTGGGGTCTTCCTCGGTCAGCTTTTGCAAGGCTCCCCCCAGCTTATCCTGGTCGGCTCTGGTTCTGGGCTCGACGGCCACCGCGATTACCGGCTCGGGGAAGCGGATGGCTTCCAGGAGCACGGGCTGGGAGTAATGGCAAAGGGTATCGCCGGTAAAGGTATTCTTAAGCCCCAGGGTGGCGATAATGGCTCCCGCGCCTACCTCTTCCTCCTCCTCCCGCCGATTGGCGTGCATCTGCAGCAGGCGCCCGATGCGCTCCCTCTTGCCGCGGGTGGAATTAAGCACCTGGGCACCGACCTTCACCGTGCCCGAATAGACTCTGAAATAGACCAGCCGGCCGACGAAGGGGTCGGAGACCACCTTGAAAGCCAGCGCCGAAAACGGGGCATCGTCCTTAGGCGGGCGGGTAACCTCACCCCCCACCCTGGTATCGATAGCCCTCACCGGGGGCATATCCTCCGGCGAAGGCAAGTAGTGGACAATGGCATCGAGCAAGGGCCGCACGCCCTTATTCTTCAGGGCGCTACCGCAAAGAACGGGCACCCCTTTAACCGCCAGGGTCACCCGTCTTAGAGCCTGCCTCAAATCTTCGGGAGTAATAGTTGTGCCCTCAAGATAGAGCGCCAGTATCTGGTCGTCGGTCTCCGCCAGCTTCTCGATAAGCGTCTGACGGGCCCGGGCGCACCTGGCTTGCTCCGACTCGGGGATAGCCGCCTCCACGGGCGGCTCCTTGAGGTCGGCTCCGAAACGCCAGGCTTTATTCTCCACCAGGTCGATGACGCCCTCAAACGAAGCTTCGCTGCCCAGCGGCAATTGCACCAGCAGGGGCTTAGCCCTCAGCATCTCTTCGATCATAGAAACCGTGCGCTCGAAATTAGCCCCCACCCGGTCCATCTTATTAATGAAACAGATGCGGGAAACTTTATATCTATCCGCCTGGTGCCATACCGTCTCCGACTGCGCCTCGACACCGGCCACGGCATCGAAGACCACCACCCCACCATCCAGCACCCTCAGGCTGCGCTCCACCTCGGCGGTAAAGTCAACATGCCCCGGGGTATCGATAATATTGATGCGGTGCTCCTGCCAGTCGCAGGTTGTCGCCGCCGCCGTGATGGTAATACCCCGCCTCTTCTCCTCATCCATCCAGTCCATCACCGCCGTGCCCTCATCCACCTCGCCGATTTTATAGGTACGGCCGGTATGATAAAGTATGCGCTCGGTGACGGTGGTCTTACCAGCGTCAATATGAGCGATAATAGCAATATTACGTATTCTATCTAAAGGGAAACTCCTCGACATCATCCTCTCCTCTACCACCGGTAATGGGCAAAGGCTCGGTTCGCCTCCGCCATCTTGTGGGTATCCTCACGCTTCTTTATGGTTATGCCCTCTCCCCGCGCGGCTTCACTCAGTTCCGCCGCCAGCTTCTCCGCCATAGACCTGCCGCCCCTGCCTCGGGCGGAAGCTACCAGCCAGCGCAAAGCCAGAGATAAGGCCCGCTCCGGGCGGACCTCAACTGGCACCTGATAGGTAGCGCCGCCGACGCGCCGGGGTTTGACCTCAAGCTGGGGAGTAGCGTTCTTCACCGCCTGCTCCAAGGTAGCGGCGGGCTCTTTGGCCCCCTGCTTCTGCATAATATCGAGGGCGCCGTAGACTATTTCCTCAGCCCGACTCTGCTTACCCCACTTCATCAGCCGGTTAATCAACCGGGCGACGACTTCGTTTTGGTACCTGGCATCAGGGGATATCTCTCTTCTTGTGGCACGAGACCGCCTTGGCATTTCTCTCTCCTATTCCTCAGCCGCCGCTTCAGTCGCCACCGCCGCCCCCCCGACCATGCCTCTAGCAGCCCGTTTAGTTCCGTACTTACTGCGCCCCTGACGCCGATTAGCCACGCCGGTGGCGTCCAGAGCGCCGCGGATAATATGATAGCGAACGCCGGGCAGGTCCTTCACCCGCCCGCCGCGGATAAGCACTACCGAGTGCTCCTGAAGCTCATGCCCCTCACCGGGGATATAAGCGGTTACCTCTATTTGATTGGTCAGCCGCACGCGCGCTATCTTGCGCAGCGCCGAATTAGGCTTCTTCGGGGTGGTGGTCTTAACCTGCACGCAGACCCCACGCTTCTGAGGGGAACCCCGCCGCCCCGTCACCATTTTATTCCGCAGCGCGTTATAGCTAAGGAGCAATGCTGGCGCCTTAGTCTTCTTAGCCGCCCGGGTGCGCCCCTTGCGCACTAACTGATTAACCGTAGGCACTTTTAGTTATTCCTCCCGCTCACACAATTTAAATGGATGAGCTACAGCTCATCCATCACAAGCTGACGTTGTTGCTTGAGCCTTTAAGATTTCAACCCTTAACTGTCAGCCGAACTACCAAACGGCAACTTGCTATATTACCACAGCCATCAGTTAACTGTCAACAACAAATACCTAAAATTTATACAGACTTTATTAATAAATCTGCTTGACAAAGCCGCGGCACTATGCTAATATTTACTCTGCCTATGAATAGCGCTGATACATAACTCATGGTTTTGGTGATTAAACCAAGAACGGCTTGGTGATAAATCGCCAAGCCGTTTAGTTATGTATTAAGCACCTTAACAATTGAATATCGAGTGACTAATATCAAATCTGAAGCAGGTCAAGCGGGAAAGGGCACATGGTGGATGCCTTGGCATCAAGGGCCGATGAAGGACGTAGCAAGGCTGCGATAAGCCTCGGTCAGCTGCCTAGCAAGCTTAACCGTGGATATCCGAATGGGGTAACCCACTCAGGTAAAACCTGGGTACCCCCAGCTGAACACATAGGCTGGGTGGAGGTAAGCAGGGGAAGTGAAACATCTCAGTACCCTGAGGAAAATAAATCAAGAGAGATTCCCTGAGTAGTGGCGAACGAAAAGGGAACAGCCCAAACCCTATAAGCTTAGTGGCTCTGAGGCCTATGCTTATAGGGGGTCGCAAGTCAGGCCCGACTTAGCTCAGGATAGGTCAAGGAGTTACAAACCCAACCCTAGTTGAAGGTCCCTGGAAAGGGTAACCATAGAGGGTGACAGTCCCGTAAACGAAAGGGGTAAGCTCCTAGCCTGCACTTAAGTACCACGGGACACGAGAAATCTTGTGGGAATCCGCCCTGACCACAGGGCAAGGCTAAATACCCTTGATGACCGATAGTGAACCAGTACCGTGAGGGAAAGGTGAAAAGAACCCCGGGAGGGGAGTGAAATAGTACCTGAAACCGTATGCTTACAAGCAGTTAGAGCC
>JALHSZ010000018.1 GCA_022865485.1 Dehalococcoidales bacterium
GACTCTCGGCAAGGTAAGGTTATTCCTGTAGAAGGCAAGATCGACCCTTCGGCGCTTAAAGTCAGGGTTGTCGATCGGATAAAAGAGGAGGTGGAAGGGGTGAAGCTGGAAGACGCTGAGGTAGTCGTTAGCGGTGGGCGTGGCATAGGCAGTGCTCAAAACTTCGGGATGCTCCGGGAGCTAGCTAACGTTCTGGGTGGCGCTGTTGGTGCTACCAGGCCTGCCTGTGATGAGAGTTGGGCGCCGATGACGCTCCAGGTGGGCCAGACCGGAAAGGTGGTCAGCCCTAAACTATACATAGCCGTAGCTCTCTCTGGCGCCATACAGCATATCGGTGGCTGTTTGGGGTCAAAATACATTGTGGCTATAAATAAGGATAAGGAGGCTAATATCTTCAGCGTAGCCCACTTCGGTATCGTCGCGGATTATAAAGAGGTCTTACCGGCTCTGACCGCGAAATTCAAGGAGCTACTATCAGCATAAGCCGCGGAATTGCTAAAACCCTGGAATGTTCCGCATTCCCCCGAGGAGGCAAGAATTGTAGCCAGAAAGGGTAAGGAAAGATAAAGAAAGAAAATTGAATTTATTCGGGATCCCCAAAGGTCTTACGGCTTTTGGGGATTTACTATTTTATCATAGAATTACGAAACTGCCGCCCCACCCCTGAGCTACGCTGGCTTCCCGCTAAGTACAGCACAAAACAGCCAGGCGGATAATCAACCCACTCAAAATGTTTGACCCCCTAAATAGCGTTATGCTACTATAAATAGCTATGCAGGTAGAAGCGGAACTGGCTAAATTCTCCCCTAAAAAGGATATGCTGCTGACCATCGGCGTCTTTGACGGCGTCCATCTCGGCCACCGTCATTTGATTGCTAAACTAACCGGGCTTGCCCACCAGCAGGGCTACTCAAGTGGAGCTATAACCTTCAGTCTCCACCCCCGCGAGGTGCTGGCGCCCAAGACCAGGCTGCCCTTCCTCACCGACATTGAGCGGAGGATAGAGCTGCTGAAAGATGCAGGCGTCGAGGCGGTCATCAGCCTCTCCTTCACTCCCGAACTGGCCGCTTTGAGCCCAAAGGAGTTTTTGGAGTTATTGAAAAAGCATTTAAGGATGCGGGGGCTGGTCATCGGGCCTGACTTTGCCCTGGGGCGCAAGCGGGAAGGCGATACCAACGTCCTGCAACGATTGGGTGAGGAAATGGGCTTCAGCCTGACGGTGGTGCCGCCGCTGTTAATCGACGGCGAGGTGGTAAGCAGCACCGCCATCCGCCAGGCGCTAGCCGCAGGCGATATGAAGCGGGCGCAAAAGCTGATGGGACGTCCTTTCCGCCTTCACGGACGGGTAGTCAGGGGAGACAAACGTGGTGCCGAATTGGGCTTCCCCACCGCCAACGTGGATACCGACCGGGAACAAGCCCTGCCCGCCGATGGCGTCTATACCAGCCGCGCCTATATTGATAACCGTGCCTATTCAGCTATGACCAACATCGGCATTAACCCCACCTTCGGCGGCGACCAGCGCCTGGTCGAGGTCTATATAATGGGTTACGAGGGCGACCTCTACGGGCGGGAGCTGGCGGTAGATATCATCGAACGCCTGCGCGGCGAGATAAAGTTCGATAACCCCGAAGAGCTGAGGAAACAGATAGCCGAAGACGTAAAACGGGGCAAAGCCATACTAGAAATACGAGGAGCCAGTTAGACCATGCTTGAATCCGAAATCAGCTCTTTACTTAAGCGGGGAGTAGCCGAAATCATCGTCGAAGACGAGATGGCGCAACTATTGCGCGCCGGCAAAAAGCTGCGATTAAAGGAAGGCTTCGACCCCAGCTTCCCCGATATACACCTGGGGCATATGGTGGCCCTGCGCAAATTGCACCAGTTCCAGGAGCGCGGGCACCAGATTGTGCTCATCGTCGCCGACTGGACAGCGCAAATCGGCGACCCCAGCGGCATGTCGGTCACCCGCCCCATGCTGACCATGGAGCAGGTCAAGGCTAACGCCGAGACCTACATGCAGCAGTTCTTCAAGGTGGTGGATAAAGAAAAGACCGAGATACGCTGGCAGAGCGAATGGTTCGGCAAATTCACCCTTAGCGATATCATCCAGCTCACCAGCAAGTTCACCGTCGCCCAGTTCCTGGCGCGGGACGACTTCAACGCCCGCTATAAAGCCGAAAAACCCATCGCCCTCACCGAGCTGCTCTACCCCCTGCTCCAGGCATATGATTCGGTGGCTATCGAAGCCGATGTCGAATTCGGCGGCACCGACCAGAAGTTCAACTTCCTGGTGGGCAGAGAGTTGCAGTCGATGATGGGGCAGCGCCCCCAGCAGTGCTTTATGGTCCCCCTGCTGGTAGGCACCGACGGCAGCCACAAGATGAGCAAGAGCCTGGGCAACTATATCGGCGTCGCCGAACCCCCCGAACAGATATACGGCAAGGTGATGTCGGTTCCCGACGACCTCGTCCTCAACTACTTCGAGCTTTTGACCGATGTCCCCGACGATGAGCTTGGGGAATTCAGAGAAGGCTTAAAACAGCAAAAGGTTAACCCGATGAAGCTCAAGAAGCGCTTAGCCCGGGAAATCATCACCCAGCTCTACGACCCGAAGGCAGCCGCCGAAGCCGAGGCTCACTTCGAAAGAACGGTGCAAAGAAAAGAGACACCGGATGAGATACCAGAGCGTCATTTGTCGTTCAAGAAATCTGCTCCTGCAGTACCACTGGGGCAGATGGATATGAGCCGAGTGCTTGTCGATATAGATATGGTGGAGAGTCGTAGCGAAGCCAATCGTTTGATCCGGCAGGGAGCCGTCAAGATAGATGGTAAGCAGATAGACCATCCTATTACTCGTGACCTTAAGGATGGCAGCATTATTCAAGTAGGCAAACGCCGCTTTGCCCGGGTAATCAATAAAGACTAGAAAAATAAAGGAGAGAACATGGATAATCTACGTATCCCCGGCCCCACCCCCCTCCCCGACGAAGTGCTCAAGACGATAGGCCGCCAGATGATAAATCATCGCGGCCCCGAGTTCAAGCAGATTCAGGACAACGTGCTCGCCGACCTGAAAAAGCTCTTCATGACCAAGAACGATATCTTCCTGCTCACCGGCTCCGGTACCGGTGGACTTGAAGCCGCCGTGGTCAACACCATGTCCCCGGGAGATAAGGTATTATCGGTTTCTATCGGCGTTTTCGGCGACCGCTTCGCCAACATCGCCCGGCAATTCGGCGCCGATGTCATCCCCCTGAGCTTTGAGTGGGGCAAGGCTGCCGACCCAGACGCCGTGCGCAAGGCGCTCAAAGCCGAACCCAAGATAAAGACGGTGCTGGTCACGCATAACGAAACCTCCACCGGTGTCACCAACGACCTCAAGGCGATAAGCGCCGTGGTCAAGGAATTCGATAAACTGCTGCTGGTGGACGCCATCAGCTCGCTGGGTTCCATCGAGATGCCCGTGGACGACTGGAACATAGATATCGCCATCACCGGCTCGCAGAAGGGCTGGATGGTGCCCCCGGGGCTGGCTATGGTCAGCGTCAGCGCGAAGGGCTGGCAGGCGCACGCCGAGTCCAGGATACCCAGCTTTTACTGGGACTTCGGCAAAGCCAAGAAATACCTGGAAACGGGTGAGACGCCCTGGACGCCGGCTATCAGCGTCATCTTCGGGCTGGAGGTATCGCTCAAGATGATGCTTAAGGAGGGCTTGCCCAATATCATTGCCCGTCATGCCCGAATCGCCCAGGCCACACGCGACGGCATCAAGGCGCTGGGCTTATCCCTCTTCGCCGAGGCAAGCCACGCCTCCAACACCGTAACCTCGGTTGCCGGTTCAAACGGACTGGACACCAAGAAGCATGGGCGCGAGGTCCGCAAGCGGGTCGGGTTCTGCTTCACCGACCCGGACGCGCAGATCGTGATGCCGACCGTTCAGGAGGACATCGCGTTCGGCCTCCGA
>JALHSZ010000019.1 GCA_022865485.1 Dehalococcoidales bacterium
GCATACCAATCCCTGCGGGCTGGCCAGCTATGACGATATCGCCGAGGCCTATCGGCGCGCCTTCAGCGGCGACTCGGTGGCTGCTTTCGGCGGCATTGTGGCTTCCAACCGGACGGTTACGCTGGCGATGGCTAAAGAGATAAAACCCGTCTTTTATGAGATAGTCATCGCCCCGGAGTACGAGCCCGAGGCGTTAAAGCTACTACAGACCAAGAAGGACTTACGCATCTTGGTGGCTAAACTTCCGCCTGGCTATGGCAAAGCGCTGTCGGGTTATCTCGACTTCCGCCGGGTCAAGGGCGGTTTTCTGGTGCAGGACTCCGATTCCCTGCCTGAGGAAAAGGTTGAGCTGAAGACGGTGACCAAGCGAAAGCCGACGGCCGACGAAATAAAAGACCTGCTCTTTGCTTGGAGGGCGGTCAAGCACATAAAGTCCAATGCCATCGGGCTGGCTAAGGATAAGACGCTTTTGGGCATGGGCGCCGGACAGCCCAGCCGCATTATCAGCGCCCAGATAGCGATAGAAAAGGCGGGAGACAGGGTCAAAGGTAGCGTCCTGGCTTCGGATGCTATGTTCCCCTTCCCCGATGTGGTCGAGGCGGCAGCCAAGGTCGGGGTCACCGCCATTATCCAGCCCGGTGGTTCGATAAGGGATGAAGACTCAATCAAGGCGGCTGATGCCCATAATATGGCGATGGTTTTTACCGGCGTCAGGCACTTCAGGCATTAGGCTGTAATAGGGGAGGAAGGCTATGGCTAACGTAGTTCTGGTTTCCGATATGCTCAGAGGTTTCCTGGAAGAGGGTTATCCTCTCTATTGCGGGGAGAGCGCCCGTCGCATAATCCCCAATATTCAACGCCGGCTGGAACGGGAAATTGCTCAAGGCTCCACCGTGTTCTTCCTCTGCGACCATCACGCCCCCGATGACCCTGAGTTCAGCATGTTTCCCCCCCATGCCATTGAGGGCACTGCTGAGGCCGAGGTCATCCCCGAGTTAGCCAAGTATAAGGGCGAGATAATACCCAAAAAGACCTATAGTTCATTTTTCGGCACGCCGCTTGAGGAGAAGCTGAAAAAACTGAAGCCGGAGAAGGTGATTGTCTGCGGGGTGTGCACTCATATCTGCGTGCTCTACGCGGTGGCCGACGCCAGAATCCGTGGCTACGAGGTGGAGGTGCCGGTTGACTGCGTTGCCTCCTTCGATGAAAAGTCGCACCGATTCGCCCTGGATTATATCGAAAACACCCTGGGGGCTAAATTGACCAACCTGGTGACCAGCCGAGCCAGGCCGCCCAAGTTCGAACCCCTGGCGGATGTCCTCTCCGGGGAGACGGCCGATATCTACTTCGCCCGTACCCTGGAGATATTGCGTAAAGAGGGACTGAACCCGATGGCGACCATGGAGTTCTTCACCAGCCGGGCGGGAGTATTATGTGGCATGGATGAAGTCAAGGCATTGCTGGCCCGAGTTCTGCCCAAGGGCAAGAGTGAGGTGTGGGCTCTGGCTGAGGGTGATACCATGAAGGAACGTGAGGTAGTGTTGCGCATAACCGCCCCCTACCAGAGCTACGGGCTTTACGAGACGGCGATTGATGGCATACTGGCTCACTGCAGCGGCTGGGCGACGGCTGCCCGGGAGTGTGTAGAAGCTGCCCAGGGGATACCTGTCGTCAGCTTTGGCGCTCGCCACGTTTATCCTACGGTGGTGGGAATAATGGATTACGCCGCTATTGTTGGCGGTTGCGTTGGCTGCTCAAGTATCGCCGGGGCGAAGCTGGCTGGCGTTGAGCCATCGGGTACGATACCCCATGCCCTGATCCTAGTTATCGGGGATACCGTTGAGGCTACCAAGGCTTTCGATAAGCATATGCCAGCGGGAGTACCCCGTGTCGCCCTGGTTGATACCTTCAGGGACGAGGCGGAAGAGTCGCTGCTGGTGGCTCAGGCCATGGGTAAGAAGCTTACCAGCGTACGCCTCGATACCCCACAGGAGCGGGGGCGGGTTACCCCTGAGCTGGTCAAAGAGGTCAGAGCCAGGCTGGACATGGCTGGCTTCAAGAAGGTCAAGATTTTCGCCAGTGGCGGCATTAACCTGGAGCGCATAAGGCAGTTTATTGAGGCTGGAGCACCGGTTGATGCCTTCGGTGTCGGCAGCTATATCAGCGGGGCAAAGCCCATTGACTTTACCGCCGACCTCCACGAGATAGAAGGCAAGCCGATAGCCAAGCGGGGCCGAATCCCCGGCATTACCCCCAACCCCAGGCTCAAGCGCATCATGTAGAGCAAGGAGAGAGTTATGCTGGAATACATGCTGACCTTCTTTAAATCCTTTTTCGTTTATCCCGGTCTCTCCTGGAGTCTGGCGCTGCTGGGTATTGGCCTGGCGTTTGCCTTTGGCGCCGCCTGGTTTGCCGATTACTGGACGCCAATCCTTCGTAAACCATGGGCTTGGGCAATTCTCGCCGGCAGTGCCCTGCTGACCCTATTGGCTGTTACTTTTGTTCAAATCCCCCTGCAATGGTGGACCAGTCAGGCACTAAACCATTTTTGGAGCCAGCAGGTTATTCTAGACTGGCTGTTGCTGGTGGGGATACCAACCATAGTTCTCAGCGGGCTGGTTCAGGAGGGGTCAAAGCTGGTGCCGGTGGTATTCTACTGGTGGCGTAAGGGCAGGAAAATCGACCCCAAGACGGGGCTGATAATCGGGGCTGTAGCCGGCTTAGGTTTCGGCGTCTTTGAGGCGGTATGGGTACACAACAGCGTCTTTGCCGCTGGCTGGACTTGGTCGGCAGTACAGGTTGGTGGGGTGGTAGCGCTGGCTGTATTCTGGGAGAGACTCTTTGCTATCGGCTTTCACATTGCCGCCAGTGCCCTGGCTGGCTACGGGCTGGCTAAGGGCTGGGGATGGCAGTTTTACCTTATAGCCTCTGGCCTGCATGCCCTGTTGAACTACGGTATTGTTTTGCTCTCGTTTGGGCTTTTTGGCACCGTTGGTTTGGAAATCTATGCCGCTGTTGTGGCAGCGCTGGTAGCCGCTGTTGCCCTCTGGTTACGGTGGTGCAAGTCGTCAAGGCTGGCTGTAGCTGAGGCTTAGCCCGGCTTAAATTCCAGGCGCAGAACCTGTTTAGTATCCCGGCTGACCTTCGCCCGTTCGTCCAAGCGCCAGCCGACCACCCAGAGGATTTGCTCCTCTGAGCAGACAATAGGAATCTGCCCGCGCCAGGTGTTGGGGATTTTGGCGTCTATCATAAACTCGCCCAGTTTCTTGGGCTGGGCTAGGCCCAGGGGTTGAAACCTGTCTCCCCGCCGCCGGGGCCGCACCATAAGCCTGTCGCCGCTTTTAGCTAGGTCAAGGTAAGCGGTGAAGTCGTCTTTCTCGCTCATCTCTTCTTGCTTTATGATAGTCGCCTCTACACGCCAGCCGGGGAGCCTAGTCTCGCCAGGAATGTTCAATGGAAACTCGCCTTTTAAGAGGGGGAGGGGGGAGAGGGCAGTCAGGTCCGAGGTCAAAAGGTATCGGTTGTATTCTACCGAGAAGGTCAAGCCGCCAGGCAGGCTGAGCCTTTTTCCTGCTGCTTTCGTTGCCAGTGACATCATTTCTTCAACATGGCGCATCTCAATGTCCTTGGCGCTGCCCAGCAGCCTTTCCACCAAGGCTCGGAGCAGGTAGCGCTTCAGGGTGGGGGGCAACTGGTCAAACCCTTTCTTGTCTAAGATAATGCTCTTTTTTTCTTGTCGGGCAACCTCATCCCATAATCGGGTAACCTGTTCATCGAGAAAGTCGATATCGTCCCCGGCAATGCGCCCGGTCCGGAGCAGGGCTTCGGTGACACCGGGGTTATAGCTCTCGAGCAAGGGCAGGAGCTGCTGGCGGATTCGGTTCCTCAGCGGCGACAGGGAAAGATTAGAAGCATCCAGCCGGGGCGTAAGCCGATGCTGGTGGCAATAGTTCTCCGTCTCTTGGTGGCTTATCTCAAGCAGTGGTCTTATGATAGTCAGGCTATCTACGCCTGACTGCCAGAGTGTAGCTGGTTGCAGTCCCCGCAGCCCTCTGGTGCCGCTTCCCCGGATGAGGTGCATCAGGATAGTCTCTATCTGGTCGTCCCGTGTATGCCCCACCGCCACCCGCTCGGCACCGATAGCCCCCGCCACCTGAGCCAGGAAGCTGTATCTTACTTCACGGGCGGCTTCTTCCAGCGACAGGCGCTCTCGGGCTTGGTAGCCCTTCACATCCCGTTTCTCCATAGTAGCTGGAATAGCGAGCTGGCGGGCTAGGTCGGCAACATAGCTGGCGTCGGCCTCAGACTCAGCCCCCCGCAGCTGGTGGTTGAGGTGGGCTATGTGCAGTTTTAGTTTAAGCTCTTCCTGGAGATTGGCCAGGATATGAATAAGGCACACCGAGTCCGCCCCCCCCGATACCGCCACCACCAGCTTCTCGCCGTCTGATATTAGCTGGTGCTCCTGGATGAAGCCCAGCACCCGCTGTTCTAACGATGGCTGGTTTTCCCCTTTCATGTTATCCCTTTAGCCTGTTTTCAAAAGCAGTTTGGTGCGTTGGATAGCGGTGGGGTGGCTAAAGCCCAGGGCGGCGGTTACTTGCTCCGGCCTCCCCGAGCCACCGCTGTCACAGCGCAGCCTCATGCCTATAGTGCCGGAGCCCTGGCGCCAGTCAATAAGCCAGAGGTCATCAATCAAAGCCCTCAGGTCATAGTTTCTGGTGCCGGTGTCCCTTTCGTGGTGCCAGGCTAGCTGTTCTGCCGATAGCAGCGAGGCTAGCGCTGCCTTTACCGCCGCTTGGTCCTTCTCCGTTTCCAGTTCGACCTCATATTCGGCGTAGCCAACCTGCGATTGCAGCGAGGGCATGGTTGGGGCTACCGAATAGACCTGCACTATTTCAATACCCGCCGGCAGTTGCTGACTCACGGCATTGGTGAAGAAATGGGGGGAGACCCATTTGCTGCAGAAGACATCCATCAGCTCCGCCTGGCTGGTTACTCCTACCGCTAGCGGCGCCGCTAGCGATATGCGGGGGTGGGGGCTAAATCCCTCGGTGTAGGCTAGCGGTATTTCGGCGCGGTGGAGGGCTCTTTGCCAGAGGCGCATTATATCCAGATGGGAAATGAACTTTATCTCTTCTCTTCGGCTGAACCTAATCCGCAGTCTCTGCATGCTTTTCCTTGGTTATTCGTATCTTCTCAATCTTCATCCCCCGCATCTCGGTGATGTCTATCTTCAACTGCTTATACTTCAGCCGCTCACCTTCCCTTGGTATGTGCCCCAAGAGGTGAAGGACAAAGCCGGCTACAGTCTCGTAGTCGTCGCCTGCGGGGAGGCCTAAGCCCATCTCTTCATTGGCTTCTTCCAGCCGCATCCCGCCATCAATAGAAAAGGTATACTCATCAATAGGCTCGTAATCCTTCTCTATCGCTGCCATCTCGTCGCCTACCGGACCAACGATTTCCTCCATCAGCCCGCTTAAAGAGACGATGCCAGCCGTGCCGCCGAACTCATCGACCACCACCGTCATCCGGTAGTTTTTATCCCTCATCTCGGCAAAGAGCTCGTTGATTCGTTTGCTCTCCGGGGCGAAGTAGGCCGGCCTAATCAGGTCGTCAATGCAGCTGTCCTCACTGAGAGTTCCTTTAGCCTGAGCCATGACTATATCCTTTACCGAAAGGATGCCGACGACATTATCCCTGTTGTCCTCATATACCGGAAACCGGGAGAGGGGGGATTGAGCGTAAAGAGTGAGGAAATCGGCTAGTTTGGTGCCCTTTTCTACCCACACTACCTCGGTGCGTTGTACCATAACTTCGCTGACCGGGCGGTTGCCAAACTCAAATACCTTGTGTAGCATCTCGGCCTCTTCTTCTTCCACCGTCCCCTCCTTGTGCCCTACCGAAATCATGGTACGAAATTCCTCTTGGCTAATCGTTGGCTTTAGCTGATTTCCCGTTTCCCCCCACCTGGTAAATCCCAATCCGATACGGTTCAGGACATAGACAAAGGGATAAAGGATGAACGCGATAAATTCTATGGGTCTAGCATAGCTCAGGGCCATCTTCTCCCCATAGCGGGTGGCTATGCTCTTAGGAATAAACTCGGCGAGAACCAGGGTTAGTATGGTGATTAAAATAACGGCAATGGCTGCCCCTAGTTCTTCACCCCACAATGACACCGCCATGATTGTCCCCAAGGTAGCTACAGCCGTCTCAAAGAAGTTAATCCCCAAGAGGACTGTAGCCAGGAATTTCTCGGGATGCTCCATAATCTTAGCCACTATTTTAGCCTTGGGATGGCCAGTATGGATTAGGTGCTGGAGGCGGAGCCTTTGCATGCTGATAAAGGCTGTCTCAGCACTGCAGAAAAAGGCAGCTAACCCCAGGCAGATCAAAAACAGTATTAGATATAAACTGTTAACGCTTTCCATATATTGTCCGATATCAGTTTCATCATAACATCGGCCAGTAGGTGTGTCAAAAGGGCTGTATGTCTTACTTCCCACCCTATCCCGCCCTATAGAGGATTCGACCCAAATCTCCCGTTAAGTGGTGAATTATCCTCATAATAGTGGCTATGTTATAATGCAGGGGCATGAAAATATTAGCTATTGAGACCTCCTGCGATGAGACGGCGGCGGCGGTGGTGGAGGATGGCAGAAGAATACTTTCCAACCAGATTGCCTCTCAGGTGGAAATCCACGCCCGCTATGGTGGAGTTGTCCCCGAGGTGGCTTCCCGCCAGCACCTACTATCCATTATCCCCATACTAAAACAGGCAATGGCTGAGGCTGGAGTTAGCTGGGAAGACCTGTCGGGCATTGCTGTCACCGTTGGCCCGGGCCTGGCCGGCTCACTGTTGGTAGGGGTAAATGCGGCTAAGGCGATAGCTCTGGCTCATAATTTGCCCCTTATCGGGGTTAACCACCTTGAAGGCCACCTCTACGCCAACTGGCTGGGGGACAAGAGCATTGATTTCCCCATTGTTTGCCTTATCGTTTCCGGGGGTCATAGTGACCTGGTATTGGTGCGGGGGCATGGCGATTACGTGGTGCTGGGGCGAACCAGGGATGATGCCGCTGGTGAAGCCTTCGATAAAGCTGCCCGGATATTGGGCCTGGGCTACCCCGGCGGTCCGGCTATCGAGCAGGCAGCCAGAGCTGGCACGGCTTCTCTTCCCCTGCCCCGCGCCTGGTTGAAGGGGAGCGGTGATTTTAGTTTTAGCGGGGTCAAGACGGCGCTGCTGCGCCTGGCAGAAGCAGGCAAGATTTCGTCAGTGGCTGACGCCGCCGCTAGCTTTCAGGAAGCGGTGGTCGATGTTCTGGTTAGCAAAACGGTGACTGTCGCCAAGGAGCGCCGGGCAAAACAGGTCTTGCTGGCGGGTGGGGTGGCGTCTAACGGGTTGCTGCGGCAGCGGCTGGCGGAGAATTCCCCCCTCCCCGTCCTCGTTCCCCCGCCCAACCTGTGCACCGATAACGCGGCTATGATTGCCGCCTGCGGCTACTACCGCTTGCAGGCAGGCAAGACAAACGGCCTGGACCTTGATGTTATCCCTGGCCTTAAGTTGGGTTAATCAGAGCACGCTTTATCAAGATAAAAGGCTACCCTATGCCTCTAGCTATCTGTAAACGGATGAGATTAGCTGTAACTATCTATTTACTAAGTTGTAGTTTTAACCCAAGTAGGTTATGATAAAGCGTTAGCACTCTCGGGCGGAGAGTGCTAAAATAAGAGTAGTAATTGAACTGGAATAAGGAGGATTAGAATGGCGATTTCGCTTCAACCGCTGGCTGACCGAGTAGTGGTTAAGCCTATTGAAAGGGAGGAGATTACCAAGGGGGGCATTGTCCTGCCTGATACCGCCAAAGAGAAGCCCCAAGAGGGAAAGGTATTGGCGGTCGGTCCGGGGAAATTATCCGAAGATGGCAAACGGATAGCTATGGACGTTAAGGTCGGCGATGTGGTGCTCTATGTCAAATATGGCGGCACCGAAGTTAAGATTGATGGCGAGGAACTGATGATACTGAGTGAGAACGACATTTTAGCCAAGAAAGGTGAGGATATGCCCAAAGCCCGTCCTAAGGTTAGCTCTACAAAAAGGCAGCATACGACATATTAAGGAGGAGATAACATGGCCAAACAGATTATATTTGATGAAGAAGTCAGACGCGCCATAAAGAAGGGGATAGACACCTTGGCTGATGTGGTAAAGGTGACTCTGGGCCCCAAGGGGCACTGTGTGGCACTGGACAAGAAGTGGGGAGCCCCGTCGGTCATCGATGACGGGGTCACCATTGCCAAGGAAATTGAACTCCCCGACCCCTTTGAGAACATGGGCGTTCAACTGGTCAAGGAAGCAGCTACCAAGACCAACGACGCCTGCGGCGACGGCACCACCACATCCACGGTATTGGCTCATGCCATTATCAGTGAAGGCTTTAAGAATGTGGCGGCGGGAGCCGAGCCTATCGCCCTCAAAAAGGGCATCGAGAAGGCGACCAAAGCCATCGTCGCCGAGCTAAAGCGAGTATCGGTTGAGGTCAAAGGCAAGGAACAGATTGCTCAGGTGGGCACCATCACCGCTAAAGATAAGGAGATCGGCGACCTGATTGCCGAGGTGATGGAAAAGGTAGGTAAGGACGGCGTTATCACTGTTGAAGAGTCCAAGGGGATTAAGTATGAGACGGACTACGTGGAAGGCATGCAGTTCGACCGTGGTTACATGAGCGCCTACTTTATTACCAATGCCGAGAAGATGGAGACGGAGATAGAAGACCCCTACATCCTCATCACCGACAAGAAAATCTCGGCGATGTCCGACCTGCTGCCGGCTCTGGAGAAGGTACTGCAGGTATCTAAAAACCTGCTGATTATCGCCGAGGACGTAGAAGGCGAAGCCCTGGCCACCCTGGTGGTCAATAAGCTGCGGGGCACTATAAACGTATTGGCGGTTAAAGCGCCCGGATTTGGCGACCGGCGCAAGGCAATGCTGGAAGACATCGCCATTCTCACCGGGGGCAAGGTAATCTCGGAGGAAGTCGGGCGCAAGCTGGACTCAGTTACCGTGGAAGACCTGGGTCGGGCCCGCAGGGTAACCTCCGATAAGGACAACACCACCATCGTTGAAGGTAAGGGTTCAGAAGGAGCCATCAAAGCCAGAATCAAGCAGATTAAGGCTCAGATAGAGGAGACCACCTCCGATTTTGACCGTGAGAAACTGCAGGAAAGACAGGCCAAGCTGGTCGGTGGTGTTGGTGTAATCAAGGTTGGGGCGGCTACTGAGGTTGAGCTTAAAGAGAGGAAGCACCGGGTCGAAGACGCGCTGTCAGCCACCCGGGCGGCGGTAGAAGAGGGTATTCTGCCCGGTGGTGGAGTGGCTTTGCTGCGGGCTACTTCGGTTTTAAAGAAGGTGGATGCCAGCGCCGATGAAATTACTGGGGTTAATATTGTGCGCAAAGCGGTGGAGGAGCCGATTCGCTGGATTGCGGAAAACGCTGGCAGGGACGGCTCGGTAATAGTCGACGCGGTGAAGAAGAGCAAGGCCGGTGTTGGCTATGATGCCGAGGCCGATGAGTTTGGTGATATGGTGGCCAAGGGCATTATTGACCCGACCAAGGTGGTGAGGTCGGCCCTGGAGAATGCCGCCAGTATTGCCGCCATGGTTTTGATTACCGAGTCTCTGGTGGCTGACATACCGGAGAAGGAAAAGACGCCGGGAATGTCGGCCGGCGGTGGCATGGAAGGTATGTACTAATCAGCCATTACTACCTGATAGAAATAGCCCTTCAGCTGAAGGGCTATTTTTTATAGTTTTAGCAGTTTATCTAAAGGCTCACCCTCAGCCACGGGACCGACCACCGCCAGACGAAGCTGACTTGAGACCAGCAGCTCCTGGGCCAGTTCTTTGAGTTCCTCGGTGGTGATGGTGTCAATAATGGCTATTAGCTGGTCAACGTTGAGAATCTCTCCGAGGAGAATCTCCTGCCCTCCCATCCAGCCAGCAACACTGCGGCTATCCTCCATGCGCAGCAGCAGACGCCCCTTAGATAGTTCCTTGGCTTTGGTCAGTTCCGCTTGGGGGACTGGCTCTTTAAGCTGGGAGAGTTGCTCCAGGATAGCCTTGATGGCTACCCGGAGTTTTTTGGGTTCTACCCCGGCGTAAACAGTAATCGAGCCGGTGTCAAGGAAGTGCTCGGCATAGCTATTGATGCTGTAGGCCAGTCCCAGCCGGTCGCGAATCTCGGTAAAAAGACGGCTGCTCATGCCTTCTCCTAGAATGACATTAAGCAGGTCAAGGACAAAGCGCTTGGGATGAAGCAAGGGCAGTCCGCTTAACGCCAGGCAGAGGTGGGCTTGCTCGGTGTCTTTCTTCTCAATATGGAGCCGGGGGAATGGTCGCTCTTTGTAGGCTGGATATTTGGGGTTAGGCTTCAGGTCAATCCATTCGCCCAGGGCTTGCTCGACGGCGCTTATCATCTCTCCGTGCCCTCCGGCACCAGCGATGCTGACCACGGTGTTGGTGGGTAGATATTGATGCGCCAGGTAGTCGACTATCGACTCCCGGCTGATGGCGGCTACTGATTCCTTACTGCCAGCTATGTCTCTCCCCAGCGGGTGTTGGGGCCACAGAAGCTCATCAATGAGCATGTTAACCAGTTGGGAGGGGGAATCCTTGCTCATATTAATTTCTTCAGTGATAACCTGGCGCTCGCGCTCAATATCGGCCGGGTCGAACCTGGAGTTACGCAGTATATCGGTCAGCACATCCAGAGCCAGGGTGAAATGGGGTTGGGCTACCTTGCACCAGTAAACGGTTAGTTCTTTATCGGTGCCGGCATTGATGATTCCCCCCACCCCCTCGATTGCCTCAGAGATTTCCTTGGCGGTGGTGCGCTTGGGTGTGCCCCTGAAACATAGGTGCTCAATGAAGTGGGAAACACCCGCCTGCGGCTCGGTCTCATACCTTGAGCCGACACCGACAAAGATGCAGATTGATACCGAGCGGGTATGGGGCATAGTTTCGGTGATAACCCGCAGTCCGTTATCCAGAGTAGTCTTCTGGTACAATTTCCTGCCTTTTCGATTAGAGATTAGATGGTATTTTAACGGTATGCTTTATAGGGTGTCAATTTTGTAAAAAGGCAAAATTTATTATAAACTAAATACATAGATAATCGTTGCCCAACGTGAGCAGGAAGTTAATATGGAAAAAACCTATAAGTACCAGAGCTTTATTCCCCAATATTACAATGTGACCACCAAGCTGATAGACGAGATGGTAGAAAAGGGGCTGGGGGATAAGGTGGCAGTGTACTACAAGGACAAGACTTATACCTATGCCGAAATGCAGAGTATGGTAAACCGGGTGGGGAATGCGCTTAAGATACTGGGCGTGCATATGGAGGAGCGGGTGATGCTGGTCATGTATGATTCCCCCGAGGCTATGGCCAGCTTCTTTGGCGCCATAAAAATCGGCGCTATTCCGATGCCGATAAACTACATGTATACTATGCACGACTACCGCTACCTGCTAAATAACAGCCGTGCCCGCACCCTTATCGCCGACAGCGATTTTATTGAGGCGATTGAGGGCTTCAGGGATAAGTTTCTCTACCTGGAGAATACTATCATCGTCGGCGAGAAGACCAGGGCTTATCACATCTCGTTTGATGACATCATTAGCCGTTGCTCCGATAAACTGGATGTGGCTTATACCACCTTTGAGGATGCCGCTTTCTGGAATTACACCTCGGGCAGCACCGGTGTGCCCAAGGCGGCGGTTCACCTGCAGCACGATGTCTTCAGCTGTATTGATAGCTATGCAAAGGCTGTCTTGGGTCTTACCCAGGAAGATATACTCTTCTCGGCATCAAAGTTTTTCTTCGCCTACGGGTTGGGTAACAGCTTTTTTTATCCCTTAGCCCTGGGTGCTTCGGTGGTTTTGCTCCCCGACCGTCCTCGCCCCGAAACCATATACTCCACCATCACCCGCTATCGCCCCACGGTCTTTTTCGGCGTGCCCACGCTTTATGCCAGTATGCTGGAAGTAGAAGACACCGAAAAGAAATACGACTTTTCCTCCCTGCGTCTCTGTACCTCAGCCGGCGAAGCATTGCCCAAAGAAATCTTCCATGAATGGAAAGAGAGGTTTGGTCTGGAAATATTAGACGGTATCGGTTCCACCGAGCTATTACACATTTTTATCTCCAACCGCCCCGGTGACGTCAAACCGGGCAGCTCGGGCAAGGTGGTCCCTGGCTATCAAGCCAAGATTGTTGATGATGATGGTGAAGAAGTGCCCGATGGCGAGGTCGGCACTTTGCTGGTGCATGGAGAATCAACCGCCGCCTACTACTACCGCCATCACGATAAGACCAAAACCTCTATGCTGGGCGAGTGGTTTAATACCGGAGATAAATACTATCGGGATGCCGAGGGCTATTACTATTACCGCGGCCGCAGCGATGACATGCTCAAAGTCGGCGGTATATGGGTTTCTCCCATCGAGGTCGAAGACGCCCTGATTTCTCATCCTGCAGTGCTCGAAGCCGCTGTCGTGGCTAAGAAAGACGAGCATTTCCTGGTTAAGCCCAAGGCATTCGTGGTGCTGAAGAAAGGTAAGCACCCGTCAGAAAAGCTGGTCCAGGATATTAAAGCCTTTGTTAAGGAGAGCATAGCGCCCTATAAATACCCGCGCTGGATAGAGTTCGTTAAAGACCTCCCCAAGACTGCCACCGGTAAGATACAGCGCTATAAGCTGAGGGAAGATTAGCCGCAAAGGGGGGCATGTCCCCCTTTTGTCTGTCCCCACCCCACCTTGTTAGCACAGGTTTTTCGTCCCACCCGTCCCACCCTTAGAGGGTATTCACCCTCTAGAATTTCCTTGGGGTTACGTTCCTCTCCTCCTCTCCCCTCTGATTGACTTAGCTAGCTGGCACTGCTAACATTGAGGAAATGGAGTCTAAGCTGGTTCTATTTCCCTCAACGGCTGGGGTTAATAATAAGGGACACCTGCTTCTTGGCGGTTGCGATACTGTCGGGCTGGCCGCCGAGTTCGGCACGCCGCTCTATGTCTTTGACGAGCTCGGCATACGCCGTCGCTGTGCCGAGTTTAGGCAGGAGTTTAGCCAGCGCTATGCCGATAGCGCGGTTTTCTATTCGGCCAAGGCTTTTATCAACAAGGCTCTGGCTCAGCTCTTTAATGAGGAGGGGTTGGGGCTGGATGTGGTCTCCGCTGGCGAGATGAGCGTTGTCCGTTCCGCTGGTTTCCCCATGGATAGAGTCTATTTCCCCGGCAATAATAAGTCAGCCGAGGAATTAAAGCTAGCTCTGGAGTGGGGAGTGGGGCGCATCGTGGTGGACAATTTCCACGAGCTGGCGATGTTGAACGAAATCGCTGGTGAGCGGGGCGACAATCCCGATATACTTTTAAGACTTTCTCCAGGCGTGGACCCTCATACCCACCGCTATATCATCACCGGTAATCTCGACAGCAAGTTCGGCGTGCCTATGGTTCATGGTGAGAAGGCACTGGCTACTATCCTGTCTATGCCCCGGCTTAAGCTGCGGGGGTTACATTTTCATATCGGCTCGCAGATTCCCGAATTCGAGCCCTATCAGCAGGCGATAGACATTATCCTCGGCTTTGCCGCTGAGATGAAAAAGAAGCACGGCTTTGAGGTGGAGGAGCTGAGTATCGGCGGCGGCTTCGCTGTTCAATATACGCTGGATTCTCCCGCCCCACCCGTTGCCGACTATGCCGAGGCGATGACCTCTGGTATCATTAACGGATGCCAGAAGTTAGGTCTGGTACAGCCGCGGCTTATCATTGAGCCGGGGAGGTCGGTGGTGGGGCAGTCGGGGGTGGCGCTCTACACAGTGGGGGTGATTAAGGATATTCCCGGTGTCAGACGCTATGTCTCGGTTGACGGCGGCATGGCCGATAACATCCGCCCCGCCCTTTACGGGGCCAGGCATGAGGCGGTGGTGGCTAACAGGATGGCGGAGAAAGAGACGGACAAGGTTACCATTGCCGGCAAGTTCTGTGAATCGGGGGATATAATTATCAAGGATGTCATGCTGCCCCCGCTTGCCGCTGGCGATATTCTGGCGGTAGCCGACTGCGGTGCCTATTGCCTGCCGCTGGCGAGCAACTATAACGCCTCGCTCAAGCCGGCTGTAGTTCTGGTTAAGGAGGGCAAGGCGCGGCTCATTCGGCGCCGCGAAACCTTCGAAGACCTGACCCGCGGTGATTTGGTTTAAGGAGATTGGGTATGTGGCAGGTGGTTGGACAGGATAGGGCGGTCACCCTGCTCCAGCGTAACCTGGAGCGAGGGTCGGTGGCTCGTGCCTATCTTCTGGTTGGGCCTTCTCACGTGGGAAAGATGACCCTGGCTCTGGAGCTGGCTCAGGCGTTAAACTGTGAGGCGGCGGAACCCCCCTGCGGTGAATGCGACCCCTGCCGGAAAGTGGCTTCGGGCAAGCATGCCGATGTCCAGGTTATCGGCTTGAACTCCGGCGGCAATTCAAATGACAAGCCGCGGGCGGAAATCAGCATCGACCAGGTCCGGGAGATTCAGCATTCATCCAACTTGCCGCCCTTTGAGGGCAGGTGTAAGGTGTTTATTATTGACGGCGCCGAGTTGATGTCTAACGAAGCGGCTAACTGCCTGCTCAAGACCCTTGAAGAGCCGTCAGAAGGGGTAATCTTTATCCTGCTGACGGCTAACGACTCGGTTCTGCCGTCTACCGTGGTTTCTCGCTGCCAGCGATTGGAGCTACGCCCCCTCTCTACCCCTCAGGTAGAGACTGCTCTCAGTGAACGCCGCAGCCTTGAGTCGGCTAAGACCGAGCTTCTATCCAGGCTCTGTCATGGTCGTCTGGGCTGGGCATTAATGGCGGCGGATGATAATAGTCTGCTTCAGCAGCGAGCCCAGTTGATGGAAAGGTTGCTTGAGGTTATCAGGGGCGATAATGAGCAGCGTTTTGATTATGCTGCTCAACTGGCGGCTCAGTTCAGTCAAAACCGGGGTTCAGTTCAGGAAGTTCTGGATTTGTGGCTCGACTGGTGGCGCGACCTGCTCCTAGTCAAGCTCGGCTCTGGTGATACCATAACCAATATTGACCATGAAGCGGTGCTGGTTGAGATGAGCCGTGGTCATAGTCTGGCCCAGATAAGGGCTTTTATCGATAGTATTCAGGCGGCTGGTGAACAGCTTGAGCAGAATGCTAATCCGCGGCTGGTGCTGGAGGTGCTGATGCTCAGTATTCCAGGAAGGAGCGCTGTATAAACTATGGCTGATATTGTAGGCATACGTTTCAAAAGGGCCGGCAGGGTTTATTACTTTGACCCCGCGGGCATTGAGATGGATGTAGGTGACTGTGTGGTGGTCAAGACGGCTCGCGGTCTGGAGTTGGGGTGGGTGGTCATTGCGCCCAAGCAGGTTTTGTCCAATGAGGTGACTGAGCCATTAAAACCCGTGGTGCGCAAGGCAGAGCCAGAAGATATTGAGCGTGCCAAAGATTTCGAAGCCAGGGAAGCCGAGGCTCTGGCTGAGTGCGGCCGATTGATAGAAAAGCTAGGGCTGCCGATGAAGCTACTCGGCACGGAGTACAATCTTGATGGCAGCCGACTCACCTTCTTCTTTAGCGCTACGGAGAGGGTTGATTTCCGCGGGCGGGTTCGGGAGTTAAATAAGCGTTTTAAGGTAAGGGTTGAACTGCGCCAGCTGGGCCCTAGAGATGAAGCCAAGCTGGTGGGTGGCTTCGGGCGGTGTGGTCGTCCCCTGTGCTGCATGAGTTTCTTAACCGAGTTCTCTCCGGTTTCTATCAAGATGGCTAAGGAGCAAAACCTGCCGCTTAACCCGCTCAAGATATCGGGTGTTTGCGGCCGCTTGCTTTGCTGCCTGGCCTATGAGACCGAGCAGTACCATGCCATGAAGGAGAAGTTGCCCAAGCTGGGCCAGATGGTGTCCACGCCTATGGGGGTGGCTAGCGTGGTGGGGGGTAATCCCCTCAAGGAAACGGTGCTGGTTGAACTGGAGAGCCAGGCAACGGTGGAACTGCCGCTCAGTGATATTACTGTTGAAAAGCAGCTGCCCAAGAAAGACTAAGTTTCACTGAGGCAGGTATTTTTGCCATTGGTTCTGGCTCTGGCGGTAGCGGTAGGGTATGTAGAAAAAGCGGTCGCCGTGGGGTGGGGCTGGGGAACATAGCAATTTCATTCCCGCTTCACTTGGCGTCCTACCTGCCTTACGCCGATTGCAGGGTATGCAGGCGCTAACCACATTTTCCCAGAGGTGTTCACCACCCCGGTAGCGGGGTATGACGTGGTCTAGGGTAAGCTGGCTGGTCTGCTTGCCGCAGTACTGGCAGGTAAAGTGGTCACGCTGGAAAATCTCAAGGCGGGTTAGCTTTCTCTGGGGGCGGGGGCGCTTAATTATATAGGCTAAGCGTATTACCGAGGGCACGGGAAATTCTAGGCTGGTGGAGTGAATGAAGCCGACGCCGTTCTCCAGCATCTCCGCCTTGCCGTCCTGCAGCAGCACCACTGCTCGCCGCGCCCGACATACATTGAGCGGCTCGTAGTTCTGATTGAGTACCAAAACGGGGAAATTTATCATGTCAAAGGCTTCTCTAGCTAGAACTACCCCATTTTAGCTAAAAACGGCGGGCAGTGCAAACTAACGGTTTAGCTTGGCTGCTTTTTCGGGCGGGGGGGTCTTCTTTCGGCTGAGGGTGGCATCAGTCCGGTAGTGGGGGGCTAGGAGAGTTAAAAAGTTGCTTATTTTGGGGTCGACGAGCCTTGAACTTAGAGGAGGGTCGATTTCATCGGTGGTGCAGTTGGTGGTAACCACTGTCGGTAGCTGGTGGTTATAGCGGTGGTTGATAATCTGGTAAAGCTTCTCTTGTGCCCAGGGGGTGGTTGACTGCTTACCGAGGTCATCCAGTATAAGCAGGGGGGCGTTCTTGACCTCTTCGAAGAGCCGGTCGTAGCTCACCGCGCTCTCCGGGCTGAAGCTGGAGCGCAGGTGGTCGAGGAAATCGGGCACGACCACGAATTTGACCAGCTCGCCGGCTTTGAGGCGATAGTTGGCAATAGCCGCCGCCAGGTGAGTCTTGCCGCAGCCGTTAACGCCCTGGAACACCAGCCAGTTTTCGGGCGACTTGGCGAAGTCGAGGGCGGCATCGAAGGCATATTTCAGGCTATAGCGCTGCTTCTGGGTCAGGTTGCCCCGCTTCCAGTCAAAATTGTCGAAGGTCATATTTTTGAGCAGCTTGGCTTCGAGGCCGCTGTATTTCCGCAGGCGGCTCTGGTGTTCCTTTTCCCGCTCCGGCAGTGTACAGCTACAGGGCACGGTGCGGCTGTAGTCCGGCTTGCCCGACGGCAGAAGAGGATGAACGAACCCCGCTCCCTTGCAGATAGGGCAGGCTGAGCTTGGCGAAGCCTCTTCGCTTTTCTCAGCGTTGGATAATGTTTCCATATTTTTGCTTGAGGTATTTATCCGGGCCTGTTTTTTTAGAATCTCCCCGATATGTTCCATCGTCCCTACCTTCGGCTGTCCAGCGTTCCAGAATGGCGGAAATATAGCTCCATTTACGTTTGTTATTACTGACGGCTTCTTTGATGGCGTCACTAATCCAGTTTTCGGGATAGACCTTGAGGGCATCACGCAGCTCTTCGGCAATCATCGGAGTGAGCATGCCGATATTCTGTTCATAAAGGCTAAAGATGTCGGGCGGCTCGGAAGCGTCAATCAGGGCGGGCTCTTTTAGCTCCAAGCCGCTCAACTTAAGCTCGCCACCTTGAAGCTTGGCCATAGTCTGCCTATCCGACTCGGTATTGAGCAGGTAGATGTCCTCGGGTGTGCCGTCTCTATCCATTACCAGGTGCAGGATAGTCCCCCGTTGGGCGGCCATCTCCAAGGCATTACGCAGCGCCTCGTCGGGCGAGCCTTTTGCTTCTTTAAGGCTGCTCATCAAGCTCTTGTTTCCCAGAAGCTCCCGGTAGCTGGTAAAGCGGGGATAGCCCCGCTTCTGGTAGAGCGTCTGAAAAATATGGAGGGTTGTTTTCAGCTCAGCGATATCGCTAATCTGTGGCAGCAACGTGCTGAAGAAAGCATTGGGCACGGCGGTGAACTGCGACTTAGCCGGGAAACCTTTAAACTGCTCCATAGTCACCTAAACCAATACGGGCTTTATAATAAGCTCAGTTCTTCGTTAGTAATATTGTCGAACTTAGCCATCTTGGGTTTGAAAAGTAGTTTTACCCTATCGGTAGGGCCATTGCGGTTCTTGGAGATGATGATATCAGCCGGCGGCGGGTAGCTTTCCCCGGGGTGTTCCCGTTCCCAATCCTCTTTGCTAGTATAATAGTATTCATCGCGGTAGACAAAGATAACGACATCGGCGTCCTGCTCGATGCTACCGCTTTCACGCAGGTCAGACAGGAGGGGTTCGTGGGAGGCTCGTCCCTCCGGGGCGCGGCTGAGCTGCGATACCGCCAGCAGGGGCACATTAAGCTCGCGGGCCAGACCTTTCAGGGCTCGGGAGATTTCACTGACCTCCTGAACTCGATTATCAAACCTTCTATCCCCCTGCATCAGCTGCAGGTAGTCAACGATGATCATATCAATACCCTGCTCAAAATGCAGACGGCGGGCTTTGCTTCTCATCTCTACCACCCGCAGTTGGGGGGTATCATCAATATAGATTTTGGCTTCGGAGAGCTGGCCGATGGCATCCATTATCCTTTTTTCCTGCTCTTCGGTATGGAGCCCGAGGCGGATGCGCCTGGAGTCCACCTCGGATTCGCTGGCCAGTATGCGCCATACCAGCGGCTCCCGTGCCATCTCCAGGCTGAATAGAGCCACGCAAGCCCCCTGCTCTACAGCGGCGTTTCGGGCTAAGCTGAGGGCGAGACTGGTCTTACCCATGCTTGGCCTGCCACCGACAATAATCAGTTCCGAGCGCTGAAATCCACCCAGGAGTTCATCCAGTCCGGCGAAGCCGGAAAGCACGTAGGGCAACTGCTCCCTGGGGGCGCCTTCTTTCTCAAGGGCGGTGGTTTCAAAGTATGTGTCCAGCACCTGTCGGATGTGGGTGAGGTCCCTTCGGCTTCGTCCGTGGCGCAGCCGGAAGAGGATATCCTCCGCATCGTTGAGGCTGCGGTCGACATCAGGATCGGCCCGATAGGCGATATTGTTAATCTGCCCGGCGGCGTCAATCAGTCGGCGCATTACCGATAGGCGGTAGACGATTTGAGCGTAATCTTCGATATCGAGGGAGGTAGGACATATTGATATCAGCCGGCTTAGATAGGCGGCGCCACCGCAAGCCTCCAGCTTCCCCTGCCGGTCGAGCTCTTGAGCCACCGTTATCTGGTTTATGGCTTCGTCGCGTTCATAAAGCGATAGGCAGGCATCATATATCCAGGCGTTTCGCTCGGTATAAAAAGGTGATTTATTATCAAGTGGCACCAGCAGGGGGGCAACCTTGAATATTGCCGACCCGTCTATCAGCAGTGAGCCGATTACCGCTTCTTCGGCATCAACATCATGCGGCGGTAGTTTCTCGCCGTTCATTGCTTAAGCCGTCTCCTCTTTCTTCTTGGTCGTCTTGGCTTTCGTCGTGGTCTTCTTCGTTTTCTTTGGAGCCGCTGCCTCTTTCTTAGTGGTCTTCTTTGCTTTCGTCGTCTTGGCTTCTTTCTTCTTAGTCGTCTTCGCTGTCTTAGCCTTTGTCTCTGTCTCAGGCTTCTTCCCCTTCTTTGCGGGCTTCTTTTCCGCCTTCGGAGCTTTCTTGACCACCTTCTTTTCTTTCTTTGGCGGCTTCTCCTCCTTCTGAGGTGGTGCCTCTTCTTCAACAACGCTAACCATTATTTTGGGTATAATGTCTTTTCCCAGCCTGATGGTTACCTCATAGCTACCGAGCTGGCGAATAGGCTCGTCCAGCTCTATCTTTCTTTTGTCGATAACCAGCCCGGTGGTGCTCTCCAGCTCGGCGGCGATATCGGCGCTGGTGATTGAGCCATAAAGCCGTTCTTTAGCGCCGGCGTGCGCCTTGAGGCTGACCTCTTTCCCTTCCAGCTGGCGGGCCAGCTCAGCCAATCCTTCGTTTGTCTTGGCTTGGGCTTTGTCGCTGGTCTCCACCTGGCTCATTGCCTGGGGACTGACTAAGGCGGCCAGTTTTCTGGGAATAAGAAAGTTCCGGCCGTAGCCGGCGGCTACCTCTTTTATCTCACCGGCTTTAGCTACATTGGGCACATCCTGGAGGAAAACGACCTTCATAATTTCTCCCTTATACTATAATAATACTTCAATTATACTTCACTTGTTGCCGCAGTGGAAGGTGATAAAGAGACCAATTTTCAGACACCGATGGCGCTGGCGGCTCAATCCGGGCTCCTGGGGATAACCACCCCATAATCGTTATTTAGGTTAGTCCAGAACGGTGTCCAGGCTACGCTTCAATTCTTCCTTGGGTTTATAGCCTACGATTTGTGATACCGGCTTGCCATCTTTGAAGATAATGAGGTTAGGTATAGCCATTATGCCGTACTGGGCGGCGGTTTTGGCGTTCTGGTCGACGTCCAGTTTGGCGATGGTTAACTTGCCGGCATACTCCTTAGCCAGTTCTTCCAGCACCGGGGCAGTCATGAGACAGGGTCGGCACCAGGCTGCCCAGAAGTCCACCAGCACTGGTGTCTTTGCCTTTAATACCTTTTGTTCAAAGTCGGTGTCAGTTACTGCTATCGGTTGGCTCATAGTTTCCCTCCCTAATTATTCGGCAAATGTCCCGTTCTACAGTCTGTTTGGCTAGACCTATGGCATTTTTTATCGCTTTAGCCTGGCTGCGCCCGTGGGAGACGATGATAGTTCCGTTTACCCCCAGGAGACAGGCGCCGCCGTATTCTCTATAGTCTGCCTTCTTAGCCCAGGAACCCAGTCCAATCTCCTGGAGAAGAGCTCGTCCTCGAAGATGATAGGCAGTGGCGACGACATACCCTACCTGGCGCGCCGCTCTCAGGAAGGTGTCACCCATCCCTTCTATCGTCTTGAGCACTATATTGCCGGTGAAGCCGTCGGTAACGATGACATCGGCGGTTGCCTTGGCTATGTCCTGCCCTTCAATATTGCCGATAAAGTTCAGCCGGCTTTTCTTGAGCAGGCTATAGCTTTCCTGGGCCAGACGATTGCCCTTGGTTTCTTCTTCGCCGGTGCTGAGCAGGCGAACACGCGGCGAGTCGATATCCAGCAGGTGTTTAACGTAGGTTGAGCCCAGTTGAGCGAATTGGGCCAGGTGGCTGGGGCGGCACTCGGCGTTGGCACCGGCATCAATGAGGAGGGTGGGGGTGGCGGGGGTGATATCAAGAAAGCCGCCCAGGGCGGGGCGCTCGATTCCCTCTATCTTCCCCAGGTTGAGCAGGGCGGCACATACCACCGCCCCGGTGTTACCCGCCGAGACAAAGGCGGAGGCGATGCCGTCTCTGACCAGATTAGTGCCGATGACTATAGATGAGTTCGGCTTACTTTTGACGGCTCTCATCGGGTGCTCATTGGGGGCGATAATCTCTGTGGCTTCAAAGATTTGGAGGTTCAACTTTTTTATCTCGCGCCCAGCCAGCACGTGGAGTACGGCTTTATTGCCCACCAGGGCAATATCAATATCGTTTTCTTGAGCCGCCTTTATAGCTCCTTTTACTATCTCCCGCGGGGCGTTTTCTCCGCCAGCGGCATCAACGGCAATTAGCATATCTTTCTCACCAGCATTGTTAAATTGTTGGGCTTATCTGCCACAGGTCGCAGCGGCCTCCCCACTGGGCAAGAATCTGTCCATCGACAGAAAGCCGGGATATCTCACATAGAGTAGGGCAGGCCTGGCATTCGAACGAGGAGGTATTATAATTTATCTCACTTACCCTAAATCCCTTAAACTTGCTTTCATCCTGAGCGTTTGCCATCTCTTCGTGCACCAGTAAGGCAGCGCCTATAGCCCCCATCACCTCATGGTGAGGGGGAACAATGACCTCGGGGCCGAGCTCTTCCTGGAGCGCCTTCACTATACCCTGGTTGAAGGCAACGCCGCCCTGAAATATTATCGGGGGTTGAATATCCTTGCCTAAGCCGACATTGTTGAGGTAGTTGCGCACCAGTGCCTGGCACAGGCCGTAAACAATGTCCTCGGTGCAATGACCGGTTTGCTGTTTATGTATCATGTCCGATTCGGCGAAAACGGTGCATCTCCCGGAGATGTGCACTGGCGTCGTACTCGCCAGCGCTAGTTGGCTGAACTGCTCGATGCTCATATTGAGGCGCAGCGCCTGGTGGTCGAGGAAGCTACCGGTGCCAGCCGCGCAGACCGTGTTCATGCCGAAGTCGGTTACTATGCCCTCCCGGATAATGATAATCTTGCTATCCTGCCCCCCGATTTCGATGACGGTTTGGCTTTGGGGGAAGTAGTGCAGGGCGCCTACGGCATGGCTGGTAATCTCGTTCTTGACCAGGTCAGCGCCGACGATAACCCCGGCCAGGTAACGGGCGCTGCCGGTGGTGGCCACACCGCAGATATCCATGCCGGGGGGGAGTTGCGCTTTGATTTGCCTTAAGCCCCGCTGCGTCGTCTCGATAGGCTTACCTTGGGTTGGCAGGTAGAGGTCGGCGACCAGCTCATCAGCCTCATTTATTACGGCCAGCTTGGTGGTTACCGAGCCAACATCAATACCCAGATAGGCTTCCATTAATTCTCCTGAAAGTTAATATAATCTTAGACTAAGGGTTATGGTTTGACAAGGGCTTAGCTGCTTGCCTGGTCAAACTCTTCTTTAACTTTGGTAACTGTTTCCGGGCTGGCTATCAGGTCAACTACCGTCATCGCCAGTGCCTTGGCGGCATCAAGCATCCCTTTGATGCCGGCTTCAGAAGCTGCCACCTCGGCGAACTCCGGAGAATGTATTACTACTTCTTCGGGCGCTACGGCGATGGTAGGATGTATGCCAGGTACTATCTGGCTAACGTTGCCCATATCGGTGCTGCCGACTCTGCCGGAGCTAGCGAGCGGCATCTCACGCCCCAGGGGCTTCATATTCTGCCTGAATAGCTCGGCCAGTGTCAGGTTGTTGCGTAATGGTGCATAGAGTACCTTTCCCCACTGGTATTCCAGGCGGGCACCGGTAGCGGCAGCGGCACCAACAAAGCAATTTAGCACCTTTTCCTTGAGCTCATCAAGATAGGCGTTATCCTCGGCGCGCACCAGAAAGCTGCCCGCGCTGTGGGCGGGGACGACATTAGGCGCTTCTCCGCCGTCGGTAATAATGCCGTGGATGCGCGCTTTATCCACAACGTGCTGCCTGAGGGCGTTTATGGCGGCGAAGGAGAGGAGCATTGCCTCCAGGGCATTGATGCCTGTTTCGGGGCTAGCGGCGGCGTGAGCCGCTTTGCCGAAGAACTCGACCTCCAGAGTGATGCAGGCCAGAGCCTGGGTGGTGGCGGTATCATGTGCTCCCGGGTGCACCATCATCGCCATGTCTATGTTATCAAAAGCTCCCCGCTCCGCCATTACCACCTTGCCCCCGTAGAACTCCTCGGCGGGCGTGCCGATAACCAGGACGCTGCCTCCACATTTGTCGATAGCTGGCTTGGAAGCCACGGCGGCACCGACGGCACAGCCGGCTATCAGATTATGACCACAGGCATGCCCCAGCTGGGGCAGGGCATCATACTCAGCCAGAATGGCGATAGCTGGTTTGCCGTTTCCGTATCTTCCCTGGAAGGCGGTAGGTAGTTCGCAGATGCCCCGCTCTATAGCGAAGCCATTTTCTTCCAGGTACTGGGTGAGCAGGGCAGATGCCTTGACCTCTTTAAAGCCCAGCTCGGGGTTGGCGTGGATTTTAAGGCTTATATCACGGAGTCGGCTACGGTGAGCCTCTACTTCTTTGATAACCGAGTCTTTTAGCGCTTTAATATCCAAGCTTTCACCTTACGGCTGTTGTTTAATTATAGCTTAGTGCCATTATAATTTCTAGGCGATGCTATATGGATTTGTCCTACCTTTTTGCCCCGCGGAGGCGTTCTCTCGAATACCCCAGAGAAACGGGTGCCAGCTATTGCATCCCAGCGCCTATTGTGGTATACTTTACATGGTACACAAAATTAGATAAGTTCTTGTTAAGTGGGGTAGAGAAACCCACTTTTTTGTTGTAGGGGGAAATAGTCGAGCTGGAGGTAATTTAAGCGGGGATGAAGAGCGAATTTATGCTGGCGATAACCCAGCTCTCGGCAGAGAAAAACCTGCCCAAAGAGGTGGTACTTTCCGCTGTAGAGACAGCACTGGTATCGGCTTATCGGAAGGATAATTTTGCCCCTAACCAGGAGATTTCGGTCAAGATCGACCCCATTACAGGCCGGGTTAAGGTATGGGCGGAGAAAACCGTAGTCGAGCAGCCTTCGGATACGCGTCGTGAAATATCAATGGCCGACGCGGCAAAGATCAAGCCCGATGTCCAGCTTGACGAGACGGTCATGGTAGAAGCCACCCCCTACAACGCCGGGCGTATTGCCGCGCAAACGGCTAAGCAGGTTATCCTTCAGCGACTTCATGAGGCGGAGCACAGCGCCATTTTCGAGGAATATTCCGATAAAGAAGGTGATATTGTCACCGGTGTAGTGCAGCGTATGGAACCCAGACAGCTCTTCGTTGACCTGGGTAGAGCCGAAGCGATACTCCCCGCCGCCGAGCAGGTGCGCAATGAGAGGTATCGCATAGGTCAGAGGCTTAGGGTCTATCTTTTAGAAGTGGTCCGAACCAGCCGGGGACCTCAGGTAGTTGTTTCACGTTCTCACCCTGATTTACTGCGCCGTCTCTTTGAGCTTGAGGTGCCTGAGGTTTTGAGTGGGGTGGTGGAGATTAAGGCAGTTGCCCGCGAAGCCGGCTATCGCAGCAAGATAGCGGTGGCGGCACGCCAGGAGGGCATCGACCCCGTTGGTTGCTGTGTTGGACTTCGCGGCATCAGAATACAGAATATTATGCGAGAACTGAATGGCGAGAAGCTGGACGTGGTCTCGTGGAGCTCGGATACCGCAGCCTTCATTGCCAATGCCCTGAGTCCAGCGCAGGTACTGAGTGTGGAGCTGGATAAAGACGATGGGATAGCTACGGTGGTTGTCCCTGACAAGCAGCTCTCGTTAGCCATCGGTAAAGAAGGGCAGAACGCCAGACTAGCGGCTAAGCTCAGCGGCTGGCGGATTGATATAAAGAGCGCCTCAATCGCTAAGGAAGAAAAGTTGACTAAGGTCGAGCCTTCGCCCGAGGCTGAAGAAGAAGCAGTGCTTGGTGAGGAGCTAATCCCCGAAGAGCCGGTGGCTCCGGAAGAAGCCTTAATCCCTGAAGAAGAAGCTGGAGCCGAGCCCGAGCCCGTTCTCGAGACCGAGCTGGCGCCCCCGGAGACGATTTTGAAGCCACCGGTGGGAGTGGGGGCAGAGGCAGCCGCACCTAAGCTTCGCTTTGCTGAGGATGTTTTGGGCCCGGGACCGACTAAGTCGGTATCCAAATCGAAGAAGAAAAAGAAGGGCGCCACTGAGCGAAGCGCCGATGATGGTGTTAGGGGTAGGAGACAGCGCCGTGAACGAGAAACCTTTGATGAGGAGGGTGAGGAATATTAATTCACCTTCGGTTAAGCATATACCACAGCGGACCTGTGTCGCTTGTGGCCGGATAAGACCCAAGCGGGAGCTAATCAGGCTGGTCCGGGTTTCTGGGGGTGAGGTCGAGGTGGATAGTAGCGGTAAGAAGGCGGGGCGTGGTGCCTACTTATGCCCGGCAGGGGATTGCTGGGAGGCGGGGCTTAAAGGAGGGCGGCTGGAGCATACCCTGCGCACCGCAATTACTCCCGATAATCTGGAGCAGCTTATTAGATACGGGCAGGAACTGGGATAAGGAGCGAGTTGGTGGTTCAAAAGAGTAAATCGAGTGAACCAGAACCAAAGCTGGTTGAGATTCCTCACTCGGTAGCGGTGAGGCAGCTAGCTGACCTGTTACAGGTCAGTGCCGTTGATATTATCAAACAGCTGATGCGCAACGGCATTTTTGCCAATATTAACCAGGTAATCGACTATGAAACGGCAGCTGCGGTTGCCGCTAACCTTGGTTATGAGGCTCACCCCGAGTCCCGGACGGCCCGTGCTGGAGAGAGCAAGCGGTATCAGCCCCAGGAGGATGAAGCTAGTGGGCTGAAACTACGCCCGCCGGTGGTTACCATTATGGGGCATGTCAATCACGGCAAGACCAGACTCCTGGATGCTATCCGCCAGACAAATGTAATGGATACAGAGGCTGGGGGTATTACGCAGCATATCGGCGCCTATCAGGTAGAAGTCAACGGGCAAAAGATTACCTTTTTGGATACCCCGGGTCACGAAGCCTTTACCGCGATGCGGGCTCGGGGCGCTCAGGTAACCGATATTACTATCTTGGTGGTGGCGGCTGACGATGGGGTAATGCCGCAGACTCTGGAAGCTATTGACCATGCCCGGGCGGCGGGAGTGCCTATCGTAGTGGCGATTAATAAGATTGATAAGCCTGAGGCTAACATTGAGACGGTTAAGCAGCAGTTAGCCGATGCCGGCTTGGTTATTGAGGAGTGGGGGGGCGATGTGGTTAGCGTTCCTATTTCGGCCAAGGAAAACAAAGGCATTACTGAACTACTGGATAATCTCCTGGTGGTGGCTGAGATGGAAGAGCTCAAGGCAGACCCGTCTCGCCCCGCGGTAGGGGTGGTTATTGAAGCCGAGATGGACAAGAGCCGGGGACCAATGGCTACGGTGCTGATTCAGTCCGGGACCCTGAAGGTCGGTGATACCGTAGTCGTCGGCAGCACCTGGGGCAGGATCAGGGCGATGTTTAACGATGTGGGTAAGCGGGTGAGAAAAGCCGAGCCCTCTATGCCGGTGGCAATCCTGGGTCTGGATAGTTTGCCCCAGGTGGGTGATACCCTGAACGCCGTGCCTGGTGAACACCAGGCACGGGCTTTAATACAAAAACACCAGCAGGAGAGGCCGCCCAAGGCGGTGAGTCTGGACAACCTTTTCGACCAGATAAGCGCGGGGCAGGTAAAAGAGCTTAATGTTATTCTCAAAGCTGATGTCCAGGGCAGTATCGAGCCGATAAGGAGCTCTCTGGAACGGCTGGCGACGGATAAGGTCCAGGTCAGGATTATTCACAGCAGTAGCGGCAATATTACCGAGAGCGATGTCATGCTGGCTATTGCCTCTAAGGGGCTCATTATTGGTTTTGGCACCGACATTGAAGCCGGGGCACGGCGTCTGGCTGACGTGGAGGGGGTTGATATTCGTTCCTACGACGTGATTTACAACCTGGTGGATGATGTAGAGAAGGCGCTCAAGGGAATGTTGGAGCCCACCTATGTCGATGTTGTTGAAGGCAGGGCTGAAGTAAAGGCAGTTTTCCCCAGTGGCAAGAAGCTGAAGGTAGCTGGTGTCTCTGTTATCGAGGGTAAGGCGAACCGGGGTGCTTCGGTCAGGGTACGGCGCGGAGAGCAGGTAGTAGTTGAATCGGCGGTCGCCAGCCTGAGGCGTTTTAAGGATGACGTTAAGGAAGTGGCTTCTGGCTACGAGTGTGGGGTGGGGCTCAAGGACTTTGAAGACTTTGAGATTGGCGATATACTGGAATTTTTCCGCAAAGAGAGATCCAGCTAGAGGGCGCTGGTTATGACACATCGTATAGAACGGGTAAGTAGTCTCATGCGCCATGAGATTAGCGAGTTGCTTCAGCGCCAAGTCAAAGACCCTCGACTGAGCAAGTTTGTCGCCGTGACCGATGTTTCCACCTCCCCCGACCTGCGTTACGCCAAGGTATTTGTCAGCTGCATGGGCAGCGAAGAAGAAAAACAGGAGATGCTGAACGGGCTCGAGGCCGCCTCCAACTTCTTGCGCAACCAGCTGGCGAAGCGCTTGCGCCTCCGCCGCATTCCTGAGCTGAGCTTTCACTGGGACGATTCTATCGAGCGGGGGACCCACCTTTTGCAACTGATTGATGAGCTCAACGCCAATACCACTCCCGACCAGCATAGTGACTAATGGACGGCATACTAAACATCAATAAGCCCTGGGGCAGGACCTCCTTCAGCATCGTCTCCTTGGTAAAGCGCCTGAGTGGAGAGAAGCGCGTGGGGCATGCTGGCACCCTAGACCCAGCGGCTACCGGCGTTTTACCGGTTTGCCTGGGTCAGGGAACGCGTATTATCCAGTTCTTACTGGAGGCGCCAAAGGCTTATCGGGCACAGATTGAATTGGGGGTGGCTACCGATACCCATGACGCCACCGGCACTGTTATCAGTAGGGGAGACCCCTCCGGCGTTAGCCGGGAAAAGCTGCTCTCAGCGCTTGATTCCTTCCGAGGCTTGATAGAGCAGACCCCTCCCATGTACAGCGCGGTCAAGCACGGCGGTAAGCCGCTTTATCAGCTGGCGCGCTCCGGTATCAAGGTGGAGAGGAAAAGCCGGCTGAGGTGGGTTTATCGCCTGGAGCTTTTAGACTGGCAGCCGCCGATAGCCACCATAGAAGTGGAATGCGGTAAGGGTACCTATATCCGCTCGCTGGCTGACGACCTGGGACAGCTCCTGGGCTGCGGGGCTAATCTTAAAAGCCTGGCCCGTTTAAAGTGCGGACTCTTTACTATCGAAGACGCAATCACAGTATCGCAGCTTGAAGACGGCTTCCGCTGCGGCTACTGGCAGCAGTTTCTCTATCCTATAGACATCGTGCTTGCGCAGTGGGGGGCGGTGGTAGTTGATGATGCCGCCGCGGAGGATATAAAAAACGGGCGTCCCCTGGCTTTGGGAGGCGCCGATAACCTGCCCCCACCCGTTCAGGGCAATCGCTGCCGTGTCTATACCTGTGACGGTGGCTTTCTAGCTATGCTTTGCTTTGACTCGGAAAAGGGGCAGTGGCAGCCAGAGAAGGTCTTTGCCCTCACTGATAGATAGTATTAATAGGTCTTGACAGTCTGCCTCTAAAGGGGTATAGTTCAACCGATACCAAGAAGGGGGTGATTTAGGTGCAGGCGTATTGCTTCAAGTGTAGACGTAAGGTAGATATAAGGAATCCCCAGAAGGTTACCCTGAAGAATGGCCGGCCGGCAACGAGAGGGGTATGCCCTTCCTGTGGGACAAAAGTATTCAGGATCGGTCAGGGCTAACCAGTCTGCTCGAATTACGTCGGCTAGAGGTGGAGTAGGCGATCCTCTTCAGTATAATTATCAAAGTGTAGCAGGAGTGGGAGCTCCTGCTTGCCGTGTCAAAGAGTCGCTTTGTTTGTTAGATATCTCTTTGGCCATAAATTCCAGCGAAATGTTACTGGCAGATTTTAATGGGTGTGGTTGGGCTTGTGCCTTTCCCCGTAGGTTTTGCTGTTGAAAAGGAGGGTAATAGACTTTGGGTAAGATAAATGTAGCCATAGTAGGAGTGGGCAATTGTGCCTCTTCCCTGGTTCAGGGCGTTCACTACTATGAGAAAGCAAAAGAGAATGAATTTGTACCTGGACTTATGCATGTCAATCTCGGCGGGTATCATATCAGCGATATTAATTTCGTGGCTGCCTTCGATATCGATAAGAACAAGGTAGGTAAGGACCTGGCCCGAGCCATTTTTACCGAACCCAATAATACCTTCAAGTTTTGTGAGGTGCCCACTACCGGGGTTAAGGTTCACCGGGGAATGACTCATGATGGGTTGGGTATTTATCTATCCAAAATAATAGAGAAGGCACCGGGTCCCACCGCCGATATTGTTAAAATCCTCAAAGAGACCAAGACCGATATGGTGATTAATTACCTGCCGGTGGGCAGCGAAGAAGCCACCAAGTGGTATATTGAGCAGGTGCTAGCCGCGGGCTGCGGCTTTATCAACTGCATTCCGGTCTTCATTGCCCGAGAGAAGTATTGGCAGCAGCGTTTCGAGCAGAGCGGGCTGCCGGTTATCGGAGATGACATAAAATCTCAGGTAGGAGCTACCATTGTTCATCGTATCCTTACCCGGTTGTTCGGGGACCGCGGGGTGAAACTGGAGCGCACCTACCAGTTGAACTTCGGCGGCAATACCGACTTCTACAATATGCTGGAGAGGGAACGCCTGGAGTCCAAGAAGATATCGAAGACCACTTCCGTCACCTCTCAGCTGGATTATGAGATGAAGCCTGATGATATCCATGTCGGCCCCAGTGATTACGTCCCTTGGCTGCTCGACCGCAAGTTCTGCCATATCAGGATGGAGGGGCGAACCTTTGGTGATGTTCCCCTCAACCTTGAATTGAAGCTTGAGGTCTGGGACAGCCCCAACTCGGCAGGGGTGGTCATTGATGCTATAAGGTGCTGTAAGCTCGCCTTAGACCGTGGACTTAAAGGAGCTTTGGTATCTCCCTCGTCCTACTTTATGAAATCACCACCGGTCCAGTATACCGATGACCAGGCTCACCGAAATGTGGAAGAGTTTATCACTGCTAATAAACCAGTGGAGAGCACACCCGTTTGATTGAGTCGCCACGGAGGTTTGGGTAGCTAGCGGTGAAGATAGCATTGGTTTCGCCGTATGATTTCGCCTATCCTGGCGGCGTCTGCATTCATATTTCCTGTCTGGAACAGCAATTTACCCGGATGGGTCACGAGGTCAGAGTCATTGCTCCTGCCTCTAAGGCTATTTCGGGCTTTGGCGACAGGTTCATTCCCATCGGCAGGCCCCGCCCCATTCCCACCAGTGGCTCTATTGCCCGGCTTACTGTCTCCCCGTGGCTGTCCTCTAAGATAAAAGAAGTCCTCGAGCGGGAAAAATTCGACATTATCCACCTTCACGAGCCTTTGATGCCCATGTTATGCACTACCGTGCTCCGCTTGTCGAATACGGCAACGGTGGGCACCTTTCATGCCAGTCATGGCAAGCCAGGCTATAATCTGGGCCGACCCGTTGGCAAGTGGTTTTTAAAGAGGTGGTTCCGCAGGCTTCACGGCAAGATTGCGGTGTCTAAGCCAGCCATGGAGTTTGCCCACGGGCATTTCCCCGGATACTACAATATCATCCCCAACGGCGTGGATTTGGAGCACTTTTCCCCCGATGTAGCTCCCATTGAGGAATTCAACGATGGCAAGTTGAATATCCTCTTTGTCGGCCGTCTGGAGAGCCGAAAAGGGGTGAAATATCTAATTGAAGCCTTCGTGCGGGTTAAGCAGGCAGTCCCCGATTCCCGGCTTATTATCGTCGGCCCCGGCACCAGGCTGCGGCGCCAGTATGAGAAGAAGGTGGCTAAGAGCGGGCTTAAAGATGTCGTCTTTGTCGGCTTTGCCAGTTACGAAGACTTGCCCCGCTACTACCAGACCGCCGATATTTTTTGTGCCCCAGCCACCGGCTCGGAGAGCTTCGGCATTATTTTGCTTGAGGCGATGGCGCTAGGCAAGCCGATTGTGGCTTCAAACATAGAGGGTTATGCCAGCGTGATAAGCGATGGCGTTGACGGGCAGCTGGTGCCGCCGAAAGATAGTCAAAGCCTGGCCCAGGCTTTAATCTCTCTTTTGAACAACGAGTCGCTTCGCCAGGAGATGGGGGCTAAGGGAAGGGCTAAGGCGATGGATTATAGCTGGGAGCGTGTTGCCCGGGATGTCCTGGACTATTATATGAGGGTGCTCGGTGAGCCGCCCTGGCGGAAGAAGTTTCCCCAGTCAAAAACGGCGCCGATTTTAGTTTAAGCCAAAAGCGGGAGTAGTTCAGTTAATACCATTTCGCAAAAATCAGGCGCTAAAGCAAGTCTGTCCCGAATTCGCCGCGCCATAGCCTATAGTATTACCCAGCCAGTGGTGCAGGTTCTGGCCCGGACACGACTAACCCCCGATGTTATAACCTGGTTTGGCTTTGTATTAATCCTCGGTGCGTCGGCGCTTATTATCACCGGACATCCATTTGCCGCTGGATTTGTGGTGCTGGTAGCTGGCTTTTTTGATATCCTGGACGGAGCACTGGCTCGGCATACAGGGCGAGTTACTCCTTTTGGCGGCGTCCTCGACTCAACCCTTGACCGCTTGGCCGATGCGGCGCTGCTGGTGGCTATTCTGGTTTTCTTCGAAGATACGCCGTGGATAGTGCTGCTGGTCTTCCTGACACTGGTTGCCTCTCTGCTGGTGAGCTATATCAGAGCCAGGGCGGAGGCGGCAGGGTTGGAGTGCCAGGGGGGAATCTTTACCCGTTCCGAGAGGATAATCGTGCTGGCGCTGGGTCTGTTACTTAGTAACCTGACTAACGCTCTGGTTATTGCCCTGGCTATCATCGCCGCCTTCAGCTTTTTCACCGCCGGCCAGAGGTTATTCAGTGTCTGGCGGCATCAAAAAAGCAAATAGCCCTTAGCCCTTTTATTTATGATGCTATTTATGTTATAAGAAGAAGGAAGGATTAGAGGAGGGATAATGCCGGTTATCGCGGTTATTGGCGCCCAGTGGGGGGATGAGGGGAAGGGCAGGGTGGTTGACCTGCTGGCCCAGCAAGCCGGGGCGGTAGCCCGTTTTTCCGGTGGTGATAACGCCGGGCATACCATAGTCAATCCCTTTGGTAAGTTTGCCCTGCAGCTTGTTCCCTCCGGCATCTTTAATCCCCGGACTGTTTGTATTATTGGTAATGGGGTGGTGATTAACCCCAAGGTATTAATTGATGAGATAGACAAGCTCGAAGAGCGTGGCGTGGATACCAGCCACCTGTTTGTCAGTGACCGGGCGCAGTTGATTATGCCCTATCACCTTCTCCTCGACGGTCTGGAGGAGGAGGCGCGGGGGGGCAAGGCACTGGGCACGACCCGCAAGGGGATAGGCCCTGCCTTTACCGATAAGGCAGCCAGGCTGGGTATCAGGGCCGGTGGCCTCCTGGACAGGGAAGCGCTGCGGGAAAGGCTGCGTTCCATAATTGACTACAAGAATGTTATCCTGACCAAGGTCTATGGGGTTAAGCCCCTGTCGCTGGATGAGGTATATGGTCAGTATTGCCAGTATGGAGAACGCCTGTCTCCTTATATCCGGGAGACAACGATAATGCTGGATGAGGCGCTGAACAAGAACGAGTTGGTTTTATTGGAGGGTGCCCAGGGGACTTTGCTTGACCCCGACTTCGGTACTTATCCTTATAGCACTTCTTCCTCGTCAATAGCCGGGCAGGGCTGTTTGGGTGCGGGCATTGGTCCCACCAGGATAAATGCTGTTTTGGGTGTATACAAGGCCTACTGCAGCAGGGTGGGGGCGGGGCCGATGCCGACAGAACTCAAGGATAAAACTGGTGAGCTGATTCGGGAACGGGGCCATGAGTATGGCACGGTTAGCGGCCGGCCACGCCGCTGCGGCTGGTTTGATGCCGTTGCCGCCCGCTTCAGTAGTAGGGTTAATGGCTTTACCGGGGCGGCAATTACCCGCCTTGATATCCTTGATATCCTGCCCAGCCTAAAGATATGCGTCGCTTATGAGCTGGACGGCAAGACCATTGATTATTTCCCGGCCAGTGTCGCTGCCTTGGAAAGATGCCAGCCGGTCTACGAGGAGCTTGAGGGGTGGGAGACCTCCACCGCCGATGTCCGACAGTTTAATAAGCTGCCGGCTAAGGCTCGGAAGTATGTAAATAGGCTGGAAGAGCTTATTGGTTGCCCGGCCAATCTTGTCTGCGTGGGGCCGGAGCGGGGGCAGGCTATCGAGAAGACGCCTATCCTTTAGCGGACGCTCTACACTGGCAAATCGAGCCTATATTTTCTTACGAAATACCACACGGTGCTGACCCGGCCCACTATAGTGTCTGACTATCGGGATGCCTTCTTCATCCGGTTCCCCAATTAATTCCATTCCAATACTCTTATGAAAAGCGAGGGAAACTCCATTGTTCTTCGTCGTTATTGCCTTTAATTCTTTACACCCTTTCGCCCGGGCAAAATCAATGAAATGTTCGTACAGTCGGCGTCCTAACCCCTGTCCCTGATAAGACCGACGCACGCCGATGAGGTGAACGTAGGCAAGAGGGGCTGTTTGAGATATAAATCCAAAAAGATAGCCTAAGACTTGCTGACCTTCCTTGAAAACAAACGCCGAATTCCCAAATTCATTTATGAACATTGGGTGATGCAGAGGCAAGGTACGCTCACTACCCCAGAAATCGTCAATGTCTTGGAGAATCTGGTCAAAATCTGACTTGGAACAAAGAGCCAGTTCCATCCAGTTCGCTCTACACCGGTAGGTCTATCGTGTGTTTCTTCAGTTCCCCGATTATCTTTTCCGCTTCTTTTGCCGTAGGCGGCACCAGGGGCAGGCGTGGCTTGCCTACGCTGAAGCCGATGTGGTTGAGGGCGTATTTTATCGGCGCCGGGCTCGGAGGGCCCGGAATGGGAAACATGGCGTTCACCAGCGGCACCAGACTCCGATGAATGGCCGCCGCCTCGGCGATTTTGCCGCTGAGAATCAAGTCCATCATCTTCCGGTACTGCTTGCCGACTAGGTGCGTGGTCACGCCGATGACGCCGTAGCCCCCCAGCGCCATGATGGGAAAAGTATCGTTATCATTGCCGCTCCAGACGAGGAAGCCCTCCCTGGTGTTGCTGATGGTCTGGGCGACATGGGCCATGTCGCCGTTAGCTTCCTTGACCCCGACGATGTTTTTTATCTGGCTCAACTTGGCGATGGTCTCCCAAGTCATATTAATGACCACGCGCCCCGGTATGTTATACATGATGACGGGCAGGCTGGTGCTCCCGGCGATGGCCTTGAAATGCTGATAGATGCCTTCCTGATTGGGCTTGTTATAATAGGGCACCACCGAAAGGCAGGCATCCACCCCGATTTTCTCCGCCTTTTTGGTGGCTTCCACGGCTTCGGTGGTGCTGTTGCTGCCGGTGTAGGCGATGATTGTCCCGCGCTTGCCCACCGCCGACTTTATCTCGGTGAAAAGGCGCATCTCCTCCTCCCAGGTCAGCGTCGGCGCCTCCCCGGTCGTCGCCGCTACCACCACGCCCTCGCTTCCCGAGTCGAGCAGAGCCAGGGCTAGCTTTTTAGCCTGCTCATAGTTAACCGCCCCCTTTTCGTCGAAGGGGGTTACCATGGCGGTCAGTAATCGTCCCAGTGGCTTCATCTCCCTACCTCCCGGGATGTAGCCAATCCCTTTTAATCATCTCCTCGGCGATCTGGACGGCATTGAGCGCCGCTCCTTTACGCAGGTTGTCGGCGACAACCCACATCACCAGACCGTTGGGGTGAGAGGCATCCCGGTGAATGCGCCCGACAAATACCTCGTCGGTGCCCGCTGCCGACCAGGGTTGAGGATAGAGGCTTATAGCCGGGTCATCCAGTATCTTTATTCCCGGCGCTTGAGCCAGGATACGCCGTGCCTCATCGGGAGACATCGGCTGGGAGAATTCTATGTGTACCGCTTCGCTATGCCCGATAAAGACCGGCACGCGGACGCAAACCGCCGAAATGGCAATATCGGGGGCGTGCATTATTTTCCTTGTCTCCTCCACCATCTTCCACTCTTCCTTGGTATAGGCGTTATCCAGGAAGACGTCTATCTCGGGCAGCAGGTTAAAGGCTATCTGGTGGGGGTAAACATGAGGGACGGTGGTTTGCCCATCCAGTACCTGCTTGGCCTGCTCGGTTAGCTCCTCTACCGCGGCCGAGCCGGTGCCTGATACCGCCTGGTAGGTAGAAATAACAAGGCGCTTGATGGCATTGACCTTGTGCAGTGGGTTTAGCGCCACTACCATCTGGATGGTGGAACAGTTGGGATTAGCGATAATCCCCTTGTGCCACTTAATGTCTTCAGCGTTGACCTCAGGCACCACCAGCGGCACCTTAGCGTCCATCCTGAATGCCGAGCTATTATCAACGACCACGGCGCCCGACTGGGCGGCTATGGGCGAGAAGTAGCGGCTGGTCTCTGCCCCCGCCGAGAAGAGGGCGACATCTATTTTCTTGAATGATTCTGGGGTTGTCTCTTTAACCACCAGTTCATCATGATTGACAAACAGCTTCTTGCCCGCAGAACGGTCTGAGGCCAGCAGTTCGATGGAGTCCATGGGGAAGTTGCGCTGCTCCAGGACCTTGATGAACTCCTGCCCCACCATTCCGGTGGCGCCGACTATAGCTACTCTAAATCCTTTCATCATGCCTTCTCCAAGCCGAGTAGAATATCCAGACCGTAGGTTACCCCTTTTCGCTTGACCACTTCCTTAATGGCGAGCATCACACCGGGCATATAACACTCACGACCGCTGGTATCGTGGCGGATGCTCAGCGTTTGCCCCTCCCCTCCCAGGATTACCTCCTGGTGGGCTAGCAGTCCTGGCAAACGCACGCTGTGAATAGTGATACCTTCAACCTGCTCCCCTCGACTATCCGATTTCTTACCCTGTTGCGGGGTGGCAAATGGCTTACCCCTGGCTTGAGCCATGGCTTTGGCCGTGGCCAGGGCGGTGCCCGAAGGCGCATCGAGCTTGCGCTCATGATGCAACTCTATGATTTCGACATGCTCAAGATACTTTCCGGCTATCTTGGCCAGGTGTATCATCAGCACCGCGCCCAGAGCGAAATTAGGCGCTATCACCACCCCCACCCCTCTAGCTTTAGCCTGGCGGTCGATTTCCTTGGTGTCGTCGGCGCTAAGTCCGGTGGTACCGATTACCAAGCTTACGCCGCGTTCGGTTGCTAGGCGCACCAGGGGCATAACGGCGTTGGCTGTGCTGAAATCTACAACTACCTCCGGCTTACAGGTGGTGAGAATATGCTCCAGGTCTGAAGAAAGGGGAACGGTGCCCGAGCCGTCGGGTAGAGGTAGGTAATCTTCAGTCGCCTTGATGTCGGTAGCACCTACGATTTGCATCTCGGTCTCACGGCATAGGGCGTTAACCAAGGTCTGCCCCATCTTTCCCAGCGCGCCGTGAACGGCTACCCTTATCGGCTTCATCGCCGGCGTCCTCTATCGGGCCCCCGGTTGTGGAACCCACCTTTATTTTGGGGAGGGCGGGAGTCCCCTGTTTTGAAGGGGTAGTCTTTAGACGGCGAGGCTGGCGGCTCAGCTCCAGGTGCATCAGACTGCTTTTCAAAAACCGCCCGTCGTGACAGGTTTACCCGTCCCATATCATCAATGTTGATTGCCTTAACCGTTAGCTCGTCGCCGATTTTAACCACGTCCTCGACCTTGGCTACCCGGTAGTCAGCCAGTTCGCTGATGTGAACCAGCCCCTCTTTGCCGGGAAGAATCTCCACCATAGCGCCGAAGTTCAATATCCGCGTCACCTTTCCCGTGTAGGTGGCGCCGACCTCTACCTCTTTGGTTAGACTTTCAATGATATCGATAGCCTTGCGGGCTGATTCCTCATTAGGTGAACCGATAATCACCGTGCCGTCGTTATCAATATCAATGGTCGTCTTGGTTTTTTCAATAATTGACCTTATCGTCTTCCCGCCGGTGCCGATGACAGCGCCGATTTTATCCGGGTCGATGGTTATTTTATACATCCTGGGCGCGTATTTGCTTAGCTCAGGTCGGTTGGAATTGATGGTCTGCCCCATTGTTTCCAGGATGGACAGCCGAGCCTGGCGAGCTTGCTCCAGTGTTTTTTCTATAATTTCGGTGCTTATGCCTTCGAGCTTGGTATCCATCTGCAGGGCGGTTATGCCATTAGTGGTACCAGCTACCTTAAAGTCCATATCCCCATAGGCGTCTTCTATACCCTCGATATCGGTCAGAACGACGTATTTCCCGTCCTTGCCGCTGACCAGGCCCATGGCCACGCCGGCCACGGCGGTCTTGGTCGGTATGCCGGCATCCATCAGTGACAAGCTTGAAGCGCAGACACTGGCCATTGAGGTGCTGCCGCTGGAGCTTAAAACCTCGGAGACTAATCGGATGGTGTAAGGGAAGTCCTCAGCTTTGGGCAGTATCGGCTCAATGGCTCGCTCCGCCAGAGCACCGTGCCCGATTTCACGCCTCCCCGGTGAGCCGATGCGCTTTGTCTCGCCAGCGGAGAAGGGAGGAAAGTTGTAGTGGTGGATGAATCGTTTGCTTTCCTCTATGCCCAGTCCGTCAAGCGGTTGCTCCTTGCCGACAGAGCCCAGGGTGGTAATGGTCAGGACCTGGGTCTGTCCCCGGGTAAATAGCGCCGAGCCATGGGTGCGGGGCAGGAGTCCTACTTCGCAGCTGATGGGTCTGACTTCAGTCAGGCCCCGCCCGTCGATACGCTCCCCCTTATCGAGGAGGTGGCCTCTTATTTCAGCCCTGATTCGGCTCTCGAGGGCGTTGACAATATCCTCTTCGGCAAATGTCTCACAGAAGCTCTCCACCAGCTCTTTCTTCAGGCTGTTGAGAGCGTCTTCTCGCTGTGACTTCTCCGGCTGCTTAAGGGCCGGTACCAGCTTCTCGTCAACTATGGGCGCAATCGCCGCCAGCGCCTCGGGGTTGACCTCGCTTGTCGGAGCCTCCAGCTTGGGCTTGCCGCAGGCTTGCTGGAGCTGCTCCTGTAGCTTGATGATACCCTGGTTGGTCTGGTGCCCGAGCTCTATCGCCTTCATCACAATATCCTCCGGAGCCTCTCTGGCGCCGGCTTCTACCATTACGATAGCCTGCTTGGTGCTGACGACGACCATGTCGAGCTGGCTGTCTTCCAGCTGGGCCAGGGTTGGATTCAATATAAGCTCGTTGTTTATATAGCCTATATGAACCGCGGCTACCGGGCCATCGAAGGGCACTTCTGAGATCGATAGCGCCGCCGAGCCGCCGATGACCGCCAGTATATCGGGGTCGTTTTCCTGGTCGGCGGAAAGTACGGTAATGATGAGCTGGATGTCTCGGCGCCATTCCTTGGGCAGCAGCGGGCGTATCGGGCGGTCGGTAAGACGGCTGGCCAGGGTTGCCTCCTGGCTGGGGCGTCCCTCCCTGCGGATAAAGCCGCCGGGAATCTTACCGGCAGCGTAGAGCCTTTCTTCGTAATCGATGGTTAGGGGTAGAAAATTTATCCCTTCCCGGGGTTCGTCGCTGGTGCAGACAGTAACCAGGACTACGGTATCCCCGTAGCGTGCGGTTACCGCCCCGGCTGCCTGTCCGGCCAGCTTTCCGGTGTCGATAATAAGCCTTCTACCACCGACCTCACATTCAAAAGAACTAGGTGATATCAATAGCCTCTCCCCAAATTTACTTACGTAGACCGAGCCTGGCAATCAGGCTGCGATACCGGCCGACGTCCTCTCGGCTTAAGTAGGCGAGTAACCTTCTTCTCTGTCCGACCAGCTTAAGCAGCCCCCGTTGCGTGTGATAGTCATGCCGATTAGCCATCATATGCCCGGTCAACTGGTTTATTCTTTCGGTGAGCAAGGCTATCTGAACTTCAGCTGAGCCTGTATCTCCTTCGCGGAGCCCGAATTTGCCTACGATTTCGGTCTTTTTCTCTTTGTCCAAGTTTACAACCCCTCTGTTCCCACGTATTTTAGCAGATATGGATTACCCTTTGAATTAACCGATTATAACATAACCAGTGACGACTGTAAATTTAGGGGGCTCAAGATGAAAACGGTTGCTTGACTTTGCAAAAAATTGTAGTTATAGTTATGGCTGTAGTCGATACCTTGGTTAGTGTTGCTTCCCAGCTTGACCTCTGCGTAGCAGAGAGCCCTCGGGGTAAATAGTATTACAAGCTATAGGTCCGACGAAGGGTTTTTAGAGCCAGGAGACTGCAACCACGACAAGGGACTAACAAAATATGAGGAGGAGCAGTAATGGCTCTAGCAGACAAGACCCTCGTATGCCGTGACTGCGGGCAAGAGTTCGTTTTCAGCACCGGTGAGCAGGAGTTTTACCAGTCTCACGGTTTGCAAAACGAGCCCTCTCGTTGTCCGGAATGCCGGGCGACAAAGCGAAAAGAGCGCTGGGGTGACTCCAAGCAACCGCGGCAGATGTTTACTGTAACCTGTGCCGAGTGCGGCGCCGAAACCACCGTGCCTTTTGAGCCCAGAGAAGGACGCCCGGTCTATTGCAAAGAGTGCTACGTTAAGCAAAGAGAAGGTGGTTAAGCCTTCGCCTTATATAGCTACCAACTATATATACCATGAATGTTGGTACCTGTCGGGTTAGGCTCCGTTTCCCAGAGAATCTATCGCTTAAGGGTAAGCGGCAGATACTGAAGTCTGTTACCACGCGCCTTAGAAGCAAGTTCAATGTCTCCGTGGCTGAAGTGGATGACAATGAGCTTTGGCAGCTAGCGACTCTGGGTATCTCCTGCGTCAGCAATAATAATCGATATACCAATGAAGTCCTGTCCAAGGTGGTGGACTTTATTGTTAACGGTCGCTTTGATGTAGAGATGCTGGACTATGAGATTGAGATCTTACCCGTTTTCTGACCGGGGTTTTAATGGATACCTCTGCCTTTCTGCATTATCTTACCGCTCAACCCGCTTATAGCGGGCAGATCGCTCATCAGGAGCACATCCCCCGCCGTGAAGCAAAATGCGCCGAGTTAGATAGTCCGCTGGAAGCTGCTCTTGAGGATTGCCTGGACAAGCACGGACTGTTGCCTTTTTACACCCATCAGGCTCAAGCCATCAACCATGCCCGCCAGGGCAAAAATGTGATGGTGGCTACTTCCTCAGCCAGCGGCAAGACCCTTTGCTATAACGCCCCGGTTGTGGAGGCGCTCTTGACGGGGCGGGGCAGCTGTGCTTTGTACCTTTTCCCGACCAAAGCCCTGGCTCAGGACCAGCTGCGCAGCTTATGGGAGCTATTCCACCCCCGACTTTTACAGACGGGGGATTTTGCTACCTTTGACGGGGATACCCCCAAGGAGGAGCGGGGGGATATAAGAAGGCGAGCCCGGCTGATACTCACTAACCCCGATATGCTCCATGTCGGCATACTACCCAACCACCAACAGTGGTCAAGGCTGCTGCGCCGGCTGAGGTATGTGGTGGTGGATGAAGCCCATAGCTATCGCGGTGTCTTCGGCTCCCACGTGGCTGATGTGCTCCGCCGCCTGCGACGATTGTGCCGGTTCTACGGCTCCAATCCCCAGTTTATCTGCTGCTCAGCGACTATCGCCAACCCCGGCGAGCACGCTGAAAAGCTGGTGGGCTTGCCCTTTACCGTGGTCGATAATGACGACTCCCCTCATGGCGGTAAGGAGTTTGTCTTCTGGAATCCACCGATTATAGATGCGGCAAGGAGCGTCCGCCGCAGCGCCAACGGCGAGGCATCCAACCTGTTCGCCGAGCTGATAAGCCAGAGTATCCGCACCCTGACCTTTGTCCGCACCCGCCAGCTGACCGAGGTTATCTATAACTATACACGGCGCAAGCTGGCGGAAATCAGCTCCGACCTGCCTAAGAAAATCAAGCCCTATCGGGCGGGTTATCTCCCCGAGGAAAGGCGTAAGATAGAGCGGGAGCTTTTCAGCGGCCAGCTTACCGGTGTGGTGGCAACCACGGCCTTAGAGCTGGGCATAGACATCGGCGACCTGGGGGCTACTGTGCTCACAGGCTATCCGGGTAGTATTGCCAGCACCTGGCAGCAGGCGGGCAGAAGCGGGCGGAGCCGTGAGAAATCTTTGAGTTTTCTCATCGGGCTGGATAATCCCCTCGACCAGTATTTTATGCGCCACCCCGATTCATTTTTCGGTAAGAGCTTTGAGAATGCCCTGGTCAACCCGGATAACCCCTATATCCTGCGCGCTCACCTTCTCTGCGCTGCCTGGGAGTTGCCCCTGACCAGCCTGGATGAAGAGTTCTTCGGTTCGGTTTTAGTTCCGGAGAGGACTGAGCTTGAGGAGCAGGGTCTGCTCCGGGAGCTGAAGGGCAGGTGGCATGTTACGCCGGCAATTGCTTACCCCGCCCAGGGGATAAATATCCGGGCTACTTCTGGGGAAAACTTCGCCATTATTGACACTTCAAGCGGCTCCCTCATGGAAACTATTGATTCCAGCGTGGCTCTTTTTCAAATCTTTCCCGGTGCCATCTATCTGCATCAGGGTGAATCCTATCTGGTTGAGGAGCTTGACCTGTCGGCGCGCACTGCCTACGCCAAGCCGGTTGAGGTCAACTATTATACTCAGGATAAAGAGCTTACCGACCTTCATATTATCAGGGTAATCAGGGACAAGAGCTGCCGAGGGACTAATGTCTACCTGGGAGAGGTCGAGGTTACCACCCGGGTGGTCGGTTACAAGAAAAAAGCGCAGTTTACCGAGGAGGTAATTGGGGAAGAGCCCCTTGACCTCCCCCCCCAGCACTTCCCCACCGTCGCCCTCTGGTTCGACCTGCCGCCAAAGGTGGTTAAGTGGGTGGATGAGGATGATGTGGGGCTTGACTTTGCTGGCGGGCTGCATGCCGTCGAACATGCTGCCATCGGTATTCTGCCCATGTTTGCCCTCTGCGACCGCAACGATATCGGCGGGGTTTCTACTCCCCTCCACCCCGATACCGGAAAGCCCCAGATATTTATCTACGATGCTTATCCCGGTGGTATCGGCATTGCCGAGAAGGGCTTTGACCTGGTAGAGGAATTATGGCAAACTACACTGAAGGCGATTGAGGAATGCCCCTGCGAGGACGGCTGCCCCAGTTGCGTTCAGTCACCCAAGTGTGGCAATAATAATAAGCCGCTGGATAAGAAGGCAGCCCAGGTATTATTGGAGGGGTTGCTATCCAACAAGGAGTAAGATTGGCCGATATCGAGCAAGCCTTAAAAGCGAGCCGTGATAGCTGGTTCAAGCGGGCGATGCGTCTCTTTGACCGTCCCACCGTGGATGAGGCGGTGTGGGTGGAGCTGGAAGAGCTGCTTATCTCAGCCGATGTCGGCTTTAGCACCACGGAAAAACTCCTGGAAAGGGTGAAGCAGAGAGCCAGGGAGGAGAAATTCAGCCAGGGCTCATTAGTGCGCGATGCCCTTCAGCAAGAGATGGTCAAAATTCTTAATATCGAAGTTCCGGCGACGGTTTCCCCATCTCCGCCCAAAGTCGTTATGGCGGTGGGCGTCAACGGCAGCGGCAAGACTACGTCTATTGCCAAGCTGGCCTATAAAGCTAAGAAAGAGGGGAAAAAGGTTATACTGGTGGCGGCGGATACCTTCCGGGCGGCGGCTAGTGACCAGCTCAAAAAGCTGGCCGGGGAAATCGGCATTGATGTTGTGGCTCACCAGCCCGGTGGCGATGCCGGGGCGGTGGTCTTCGATGCCCTGGAGGCGGCGCGCAGCCGCAACGCTGACGAGGTGATTATCGACACCGCGGGCAGGCTGCATACCAAGTTTAACCTGATGGAGGAGCTGAAAAAGATTAAGCGGGTGGCGGCTAAGGTCGACGACACAGCTCCCCACGAAGTCATTCTGGTGCTCGATGCCACCACCGGCCAGAACGGGTTAAATCAGGCCAGGCATTTCGCCGAAGCCGTGGGGGTAACCGGCATCTTTCTGGCTAAGCTGGATGGTACGGCTAAGGGGGGCATAGTGCTGGCTATCTGTGATGAGCTGAAGATACCCATCCTGTTCGTCGGCGTTGGCGATGAGATGGAGGATATGACTCCTTTTGACGCCGAGAGCTTTGTCCGGGCGTTATGTTCCTGATTATAGGAGGTAGAGTTTGATTACCATAAATATGAGCCCGATAGCCTTTACCATAGGGGCGGTTAGTGTCAGGTGGTATGGTGTTATGATTGCCCTGGGAGTGCTGATGTTAGTTTTGTGGATGCTGCGAGAGGTAAGACGTGGGGCCAAGCTCTCTTACGATACCATTATTACCGTCGCCTTGGTAAGTATTCCATCGGCAATAATAATATCAAGATTGCTCTATGTTATTGATAGGTGGGTTTATGTTGGGGATCCGGGGCCGATTTGGGGTTTTGAAGGCCTGACCATATGGGGTGCAGTTCTGGGTGCTACCCTGGGTATATGGATTTACAGCAAGCTGAGCAGATTCCCGTTTGGTTACTTCATGGATTTGGTGGCACTGCCTACCGTATTGGCGCAGGCGTTGGGCAGGGTAGGCTGTACCATAAACGGCTGCTGCTATGGACTGCCGACCTCGCTGCCCTGGGGGATAGTCTATACCGACCCCGAGAGCTATGCTCCCCTGGGGGTAGCCGTGCACCCCACCCAGCTTTATGAGATTGTATTTCTGCTCATAGTCTTCGGCGTATTATTCGCGTTAAGGAAAAGGTTTCAGCCCGATGGCTCGCTGTTTCTCATCTACCTCAGCGTGTATTCGCTGTGGCGGTTGGGCATCGATTTTATACGGGATGGAACGCCGTTCCTCTTCGGCTTACATCAGGCCCAGGTGATAGGCATAGTCGTCTTGCTTATCACTGTCCCGATACTGATTTGGCGCACGCGCTGGGTGAAGACGCCGAGGTCTGCTTAATGATTGGGTAGGCTGCCTACTCTTCTGCCGAAGAGCAGATTTTCTACTCACCGTCCACCTTAACTAGCTCATAGCTAACGTGCCTGTCGGATAGGATGGGGACGTCGTAGATTGTAACGATTGACCATCATTTGTCAAGTATGGTAACTAAAGGTAGGGTAAATAAAGGTATGGTAGTCTGGCTGTTTGCTTGGGGAAGGATACAGGGGATATTAAACTTTGCTCCCCGCCCAACACCGGTCTTACTTGCCGAGTCGCCTTCGCCTGGCGTTCTTTTTTGCTTTCAGACGCGCCGCTTCTCTCTTGGATACGAAGTGACGACGTGATTTCGCCTCCCTAAGGACTCCATCCATCTGTACCATCCTCTGGAAGCGTCTTAATAAGGAGTCCTGGGTTTCACCTTCACGTTTGGATACTTTTAATGGCATAATAAATCAACTCATTCTATCAACATACATAGGCCAGGTATTCCCCGGCCTATGTATATTTTTTAGGTCAAACTAAATTTATCGGTTTAGTTTCATCTTGCTGTAGCAATCGCTACAGTATACCGGTCTGCCTTCTCGAGGCTCGAACGGGACTTCGGTTTCCTTACCGCACTCGGCGCACGTCGCCGGGAACATCTGACGCCGGGATTTGTAGCCGTAGCTATCATTACCGTAGCGTTGTGCTTTCCTGGCTTCGCGGCAAGCGGGACAGCGCTTGGGCTCGTTGGTGTAGCCCTTAGATTGGAAGAACTCTTGTTCCTCGGCGCTGAAGGTAAACTCGGCTCCACAATCGGAGCACTGGAGTTGCTTGTCCTCTAAACTCATTGGATGACCTCCTCTCTTGTAAATAGTTGGCTAGAGTTGCGGTCATCCAACACTTGGGTAAATCTAACTGGTTTAACTAAGTATGCGATAACCTGAACCTAGAACCACTATTCATATTATACCACACATATTTTATTTGTAAAGTAAGTGTCAAGTTTACATGACTAGAGAGGGTCTGCCTGCTAGTCAGACGGGGCAAAGTCAACTATGTTAAGCCTGAGCCTCTCCTTACCCCCCCAACGGTCTATCTCAAGGTTATAGACGATATCGAGTTGAGGTGATATCTCCGCCAGGTAACAGCCCAGCCGGAAGCCTACCCCGTCCCAGACGGTGCCTCCCTGTTTTAGTTTCAGTCTCAGATGCTGAGCGCCATTGCCCATGGTGCGGCAGTCGATTGCCTCTGTCCGTTGACTGAGGAAGGTGGGTGAAGGGTTACCCCGGCCGAAGGGGGCTAGCTGTTGAATGGTATTGAAGGTATCGCCGCTCAAGTCAGGCAGTGTGACCTCGGCATCGATATCCAGTTGAGGGCGAAGGTCGGCGTCAGCGAGCTGTTCGGCGGCCAGCCGGGAGAGTTGCTCCTGGAGGTGGGGCAGGTTCTTGGTGGGCAGGGTAAAACCAGCTGCCTGGGAATGACCGCCGAAATGGGACAAGAGACTGCGGCACTGGGTTAGCGCCTTTATGATATTGAACTCGGGGATACTGCGGCCGCTGCCGCTGCTTACCGTCTCACCGGTTCGGACAACAATAGCTGGGCGGTAGAATTCCTCAGCCAGCCTGCCGGCTATCAGCCCAGCGACGCCGAGAGGATAGTCCTTGTCGGCGGCAACCAGCATGGGTGTAATACCCTGGGCTAGTACCTGCTCTCTAGCTATAGCTAAGACCTTGGTGGTTAGCTTCTGCCGCTCGGTATTTTTCTCCTCTAGCCAGATAGCCAGGTCACGCGCCTCCTGGGGCGATTCGGTCATTAGCAGTTTATAACTGGTCATGGCGTGTGCCAGCCTGCCGGCAGCATTCAAGCGTGGGGCGATAGCCCAGGAGATACTCTCGGCGCTTAAGTTACCCGGGGTCAAACCTGCCTGGGATATAATCTCCCTAAGACCGAGGCGGGGGGTGGTATTCATCAGCTTCAGCCCTTCTTTAACCAGGTAGCGGTTTTCCCCCGATAGAGGCGCCATATCGGCTACCGTGCCCAGGGCGGCCAGGTCCATCAGCTCGCCCAGCTGCTCTTCTTTACCCAGGTTCTGGAATAGAGCCTGCAGCAGCTTGAGGGCGACCCCAGCGCCCGTTAACTCGGAAAAGGCATAGCTGGAATCAGCCCGCTTGGGATTGATGGTGGCAACAGCGGGCGGCATTTCGGGTAGGGGAGAGTGGTGGTCGGTGATGATTATATCCAGTCCCAGCCGGTTTGCCCGCTCGACCTCGGCCAGGGCGGTAATCCCGCAGTCAACGGTGATAACCAGACTGATGCCCTGGCGGTGGAGGTTCTCCAGGGCGGTTATATTGAGCCCGTAGCCTTCGGTGAGGCGGTGGGGTATGTAGGGAACGGTTTTGCCCCCCAGCCTCGATAGTCCGTGGACGAGTATGGCGGTGCCAGTGATACCGTCGGCATCAAAGTCGCCGTAGATAGCAATGGTTTCCCCGGAAAGCAGTGCCCGGTAAATCCTGGCTAGCGCTGGCTCGATATCGGGGAGTTGGGAGGGGTCGCCGGCGAGGCGTTTATCACCACTGATGAAGGCTTCTAACTGGGCAGGCTCGGTAAGCCCGCGATTATAGAGCAGTTGAGCGATTAAAGGGGAGAGGCCGCTAGTGGCCGCCAGGTGCTTTTCTGGCGCTGGAGGCAGCAGGTTCCAGCGATAGTGATTCAATCTTACTCCTCGGAGTACTCTCGGAAGATAAGGACTGAGTTATGGCCGCCGAAGCCGAAAGAATTGGACAGGGCGGTGGTAACCTTAGCCTGGCGGGCTGTATTGGGCACATAATCCAGGTCGCATTCGGGGTCGGGGTGGGTGAGGTTTATCGTCGGTGGTATTACGCCGTTCTGGATAGCCATAATGCATATCGCGGCCTCAACGGCGCCGGCGCTCCCCACCAGATGTCCCATCATCGACTTGGTGGAGCTTACCGGAATCTTGTAGGCATAGTCGCCGAATACGCTCTTGATTGCCTTGGTCTCCATCTTATCATTGAGCAGGGTAGAAGTGCCGTGGGCGTTGATGTAGTCAATTTCATGGGGCTTGATTCCGGCTTTGTCCAGTGCCCGCTGCACTGCCATAGCTGCACCCTCACCGGTCTCAAGGGGGGCGGTAATGTGATAGGCATCGGCGCTGGCTCCGTAAGCCATCATCTCAGCCAGTATTTTAGCCCCCCGCTTTTTAGCATGGGCAAGGCTTTCCAGGATGAGGACGCAGGCTCCCTCGCCGATGACAAAGCCGTCGCGCTCGGCATCGAAGGGGCGGGAGGCGAGTTGCGGCTCGTCGTTTCGGGTAGAAATAGCCTTCAGGGCGTTGAAAGCGCTGATGCCTACGGGATTGATTATGGTCTCGCTGCCACCAGTTATCATCGCTTTAGCATCACCGCGCTTGATGGTCTCGTAGGCGGTGCCGACAGCATCCGAGCCGCTGGAGCAAGCCGAAGTGGTGCACATGTTGGGCCCCCTTGCTCCCAGCGTGATGGACACCTGCGCGGAAGCTATGTTGGGCATCATCATCGGGATTAGAAAGGGGCTGACCCTATCGGGCCCCTTCTCCAGCAGGACTTTGGTCTGTTCGAACAGGGTGGTCAATCCGCCGATGCCGCTGCCGATTATGATACCGATATCGTCTTTGTTGCTATCGTCTATCTTTAAGTTTGCCTGTTTGATCGCCTCGAGGCTGGCGGCTACCGCCATTTGCGAAAAGCGGTCGTTACGGCGGGCTTCCTTGGGGTTCATATAGTTGGCGGCTTCGAAGCCCTTTACCTCGGCGGCAATCTTGGTCTCGAAGCCCTCGGTATCAAAAAGGGTGATTCGGTCCACCCCGGACCTGCCAGCGGCAAGCGCTTTCCAGGTTTCGGTGGCATTAAGACCGAGGGGGCAGATAACCCCCATACCGGTAACTACGACTCTACTATCTAAGGTTGACATAACATTAAAGGGAAGGAAAGTATTGATTAGCTATTTTTACCATAAATTCGACTTATCTGCAAGAAAAGCTTATATTTGACCAGCGTGAGATCAGGCAATATAATTTTTATACAAATGGTTAGAAGTTCGGAAGTGCCCAGCATTGCCTTGGAAACGGTGGGCTGTAAGCTCAATCAGGCTGAGAGCCAGCTTTTCGCCCGGCAATTTGCTGAAGCGGGCTATCGGCTGGTAGCTGCGGATAATGGGGCTGATGTCTATATTCTCAATACCTGCACGGTTACCCATGTCGCCGACGGCAAGTGCCGAAGGCTGCTAAATCAAGCCCGCCGCCGCAACCCCGACGCCTTGGTGGTGGCGGTAGGCTGTTACGTGGAGCGCGCCCGCCAGGATTTGGCTCGTATGGATGGCGTTGACCTGGTCCTGGACAACAGCCAGAAAATGAATTTAGTTCCCTTGCTTGAGGAGTCGGGGTATCTGAGCCGTCCCTCCGCTGGGGCAGCTTCAGCTCATGCCGATTTCAGGACCCGTGCCTTTGTCAGGGTTCAGGATGGCTGCAATAACTTCTGCTCCTACTGCATTGTGCCCCTGGTGAGGGGTAGGGAGAGGAGAGTTCCCGTTGACCAGGTTCTGGCCGAGGTCAAACAACGTGTCGCCGATGGCGATAAAGAGGTAGTGCTCACCGGCACCGAAATCGGCTCGTATAGCGATGAAGGCATTGGGTTGGAGGGGCTGCTAAAGCGTATCTTAGAAGAGACCGAGATTGCCCGATTAAGGCTCTCTTCTCTCCAGCCGCAGGAGATTTCCGCTGAACTTGTAGGATTGTGGCACGACGAGCGGCTATGCCGCCACTTTCATCTCTCGTTGCAGAGCGGCAGCGATGCCGTGCTTGAGCGGATGGGGCGGCGCTATAGCGCCGCCGACTATAAACGGGCGGTGGACTTAATCAGGAAGGCTGTGCCCCGGGTAGCTATCACCACCGATATTATCGTCGGCTTCCCCGGCGAGACCGAGGCTGAGTTCCAGGAGAGTTATAAGTTTGCCAAGCAGATGCGCTTTGCCCGTATTCACGTTTTTCCTTACTCACCGCGCCCGGGGACTAGGGCCGCGGCTATGCCCGGTAAGGTGGAAGATAGAGTCAAGCAAGAGCGTAGTCGTAAGATGCTGGCTTTGGGCAGGCAGGGTGTCCGTAACTTCAGGCGAGAGTTCTTGGGTAAGACGGTGATGGTTTTGTGGGAAAAGGAGAGCTGCGGCGTCTGGTCGGGCCTCACCGATAACTACATAAGGGTGTTTGCCAAGAGCGATAAGGATTTAACCAATCAAATATTGCCGGTAAAGCTGGTGTAACTTCTTACCCCACCACCACCCCCAGCACCACCGAGGTCTCAATCTGGCGCTGGGAGATGTCCCAGTAGCTCTTTAGCAGCTCGTCTTTATCGGGCAGCAGGCTGAAGCCGTGCTTCTCATAGAAGTCAATCGCCCAGCTGGCGTCAGCCCAGGTCCCTACCAGGAGGCGGGGGGTGGCAACCAGCTCTTTAATGTAACCGAGGAGCTTAGTGCTTATTCCCTGCCGCTGCCACTGGGGTAAAACATAGGCGTGGCGGATGAGGGTAGTGTCTTTAATCGATTCCAGCCCCATTACTCCTACCAGCTCCCCGTTTGCCTCCCAGCCGAAGAATGTCACCCGCTTCAGTTCCTCCTCCAGTTCGCTCATCGGCATATAAGGTTGAGGGTAACAGTCGGCGGGTATAGCGCCTTCGTAGGCTTGAGCGGCTTCGTTTATGATGAAATATATCCGCTCGATATCCTGCGGCTGGCACTGGCGAATCATAGCTTTTTATCCTTTCACTGCACTTATTAACAAACTGATGCTCCAGCGCTGAAATATGGTTAGCCACACCGCCGGGGTAAGTGAAATCGTAGGGTGAGACCAGTGCTATCTTCAACTCTGTTCCTCGTCTCCCCTTATTCTATTGGGTGGGTTAAAATACAGACTGTTGGGTGACAGTTGTCAATGCTATTAACGGGGTGTATTTCAGGCATGCGCCTAGAGGGATTCGAACCCACGACCCTCGGTTCCGAAGACCGATGCTCTATCCGCTGAGCTATAGGCGC
>JALHSZ010000020.1 GCA_022865485.1 Dehalococcoidales bacterium
AGTGCAGAAGGTGCAACGCCAGCCGTTGACTTTGTAGTTGGAGGAGGTCTTCTCATGTCGGCAAGGCCTGCCAGACGGCCCAAGCGTGGCCGCGGCAGCATCTCGCGCCGGGTCGATGGGCTCTCGCCCTCGGGTATCAGGAGGTTTTTCGACCTGCTGTCCACCATGGAGGACGTCATATCGCTGGGGGTCGGCGAGCCCGATTTCGCCACGCCCTGGCATATCCGCGAGGCGGCGATATATTCGCTGGAGAAGGGCTATACCATGTACACCTCGAACCTGGGTATACCCGAACTGCGGCAGGAGCTTTCGCGACACCTGAAAAAGAGCCACGGGCTGGACTACGACCCCGACAGCGAGCTGCTGATTACGGTGGGCGTCAGCGAGGGCCTGGACCTCGCCTGCCGTGCCATCCTCGACCCGGAGGACGAGGTCATCATGCCCGACCCCTGCTACGTTTCCTATAATTCCTGCGTAGTGCTGGCGGGGGGCAAGCCGATTATGGTGCCCACCAGCGAGAAGAATAATTTCGAGATAAGCGCCGCCGACATCGAGGCGCAGATTAACGATAAGACCAAAGCCATCATGCTCGGCTATCCGGCCAATCCCACCGGAGCCGTCATGCCCCGGGACAAGCTGGAGCCAATCGCCGAAGTCGCCCGCCGCCATAACCTGCTCATAATATCCGACGAGATTTACGGGCGGCTGGTCTACGGCGTGGAGCATACCTGCATCGCCACCCTGCCCCACATGAAGGAGAGCACCATCCTGCTGGGCGGCTTTTCCAAAGCCTACGCCATGACCGGCTGGCGCCTCGGCTATGTCGCCGCCAGTAAAGAGGTCATCGCCGCCATGTTCAAGATTCACCAGTACACCATAATGTGCGCGTCCACTATGGCGCAGGTCGCCGCCATCGAGGCGCTCAAATCGGGCGAGAACGACGTCAGCGCCATGGTCGAGGACTACAACCGCCGAAGGTTATTTATGGTCAAGGGGCTGCGTAAAATCGGGCTGCCATGCTTCGAGCCTAAAGGCGCCTTTTACGCTTTTCCATCAATAAAGAGCACGGGGCTAACCTCGGAGGAGTTCGCCGAAAAGCTGCTCATGGAGGAAAAGGTCGCCGTCGTGCCCGGGGACGCCTTCGGGCAGTGCGGGCAGGGCTATGTCCGCTGCTGCTACGCCACCTCGCTAGCCGATATCGAGGAGGCGCTGGCACGTATGGGGCGGTTTGTGGAGAAGCACAAGAAGTAGGCTATAAAGTTGGGGAAATCCGAGAGGGGCGAAAGCCCCTCTTTTTTATATTAGATTTAATAGTCCAACTAAGATAAAGAAGCAACTAAATACAATTGCTGTTATAATTTTAGGTTTTTTACCCATAGTGGAAAGTGCTATATTATCTCCAATGCCGGCACCTATGAAAAAGGCGCCTGCTACTATATATATAACTCCCCACCATATCAACTCATTAGTGACAAGGCGAACTCCTGATGTAATCATAGCCAGACTCAATGCAGCAAAAGTAACTTCAAAATTAGCAGCCTCTTTAAGTTTCTTCCACCGTGGGTGGGATAAGCGGCTTCCAAACCACAATATGATGCATGATCCTATAAGGGCTGCTATCAATATTACGAGTAATATTCTTAAAACCACATTATATAGCGGCCAAAAACTAGATAGAATAATGGCAACGCCTATCCGTTTTGCTATCTCAGATTTAAGGTTCATACTCAAAGTATATTCAAGCCGATACACTTAGTCAATACACTTTACCAACGAGAAAAAGAAGGGCTTTTTAAGCCCCTCTTTTTTTATGGTCTTGACTCCACCTCTTTTAGTTGTATAATCCGCATTGAGGAGTAATACTTTGAAAGTCAAAGGATGGTATTGGCTTTTCGGGGTATTCTTAGCCATTCTGATATTCTTAGTAGTTTTTGCATATTGTAAAGGCTATGACTGGCCCATTCTATTTACGCCAATTGCCTTGGTTCTCGCAGGTGCCATCGCCTATCAGCAACTTGAACATGCTCGCCATGCCCGATGTGCAGGATTGCTTTTAGATATAATGAAACAGTGGAATAGCAAAGAGATGGCGGAGAGCAGGCAACTACTATGGGAAATGAAAAATCCCAAAGATGAAATTCTAAAACTTTACAAAGCAAAAGATGAGAATTTTATTAAGGTTTTAAAGGTAGCTGAGTTTGGCGAATCCTTAGGTGTGCTAGTATTATGTGGATATATAGAAACAAAAGACGTATGGTTAGTGTTTGAATATGACTGGAAGGAACGGTATCAATATTTTAGTGGTTTGCTAGAAGAACTTAAAAAGAAAAACCCTTCCGATACTACCTTTTGCAATCTTAAATTTTTGTATGAGGAATTAGACAAAATCAGTCGCTAAATTAGGGGAATCTTTTTCATCATCTTAATCCTCTACGTAATTATACCATTGTCTTTAGGATTTCTGTCAAGTTACTTGTTGTTAGGGGATAGTTCCCATACATTATTAAGAATACGCTAGATGGGGACACCAGAGCGGGTTTTGTTATCTCTTACCCCAGCCCCACCCTCTTTTTGACCTCAGCCAGGACTTTTTTAAAAGTGGTATAATAGGATTAACTAACCCAAAGGGGGTGAAAATGGCAGGCGTTGAGGCTAAAATTCCAGTCTTGTTTTTTGAAGAGGGCAAGAAGGTGATTGCTTATTCACCCGCCCTCGACCTTTCCAGTTGCGGTGACAGCGAGGAGCAAGCTCGCCAGAGATTCGCGGAAGCGGCTATGATTTTTCTCAATGAGATTACAGAGATGGGGACTTTAAGCGAGGTGCTGGAAGAATACGGATGGCATAAAGCCCCCGACAAAGATAGATGGTTTCCGCCAGTTTATAAGGGGAGTACAGAGGAGGCGGTAAGAATTCCCGTAGGGGGTTAAACCCTGGCTCGCCTAGTTCCTATCCACTGGCAAAGATTTGAAAGTGTCCTGCTAAAAGCCGGCTGCCGTTTTGACAGGCAAGAAGGCGACCACCGCATCTACAAACGTGACGACCTAAAACACCCACTAGTTATCCCCATGGAAAGCGATTTGCCCGTATTCATTATCCGCAACAACCTGAGAATTCTTGGCGTTAGCCGGAGCGAATACTTTAAGCTACTGGAGGGGCGTTAGGAGAGGCGGATTTCAGAGTCTCCTACCCCAGCCCCACCCTCTTTTTGACCTCAGCCAGAACCTTTTCCGCCATCGGGCGGGCGCGGTCAGCGCCGTCGGCGAGGATGGAGTCGATGCGGGTGGGGTCGGCGGTCAGCTCTTTATAGCGCTCCTGGAGGGGGCGCAAGCCTTCGACGACCACCTCGGCTAAAGCCTTCTTGAAATCGCTGTAGCCCTTGCCCTCGAACTGCGCCTCTATATCCTTCTGGCTTTGCCCGGTGAAGAGGTGGTAGATAGTGAGCAGGTTAAAGATGCCGGGGCGGGAGGCGTCGAAGCGTATCTCGCGGAGGGAATCCGTGGTCGCCCGCATTATCTTGGCGTGGATGTCATCGGGGGGGTCGAGGAGATTAATGGCGTGGCCCGAGGCGGTCTCGCTCTTGCTCATCTTCTTGGTGGGGTCGTCCAGCCCCATGATGCGGGCGCCGACATCGGGTATAAGCGGCTGCGGCAGGACGAAGGTCTCGCCGTAGATACTATTGAAGCGCTGCGCCGTATCCCGGGCCAGCTCCACGTGCTGTTTCTGGTCTTCCCCCACCGGCACGACATCGGTATTGTAGAGCAGGATATCAGCCGCCATCAGGGCAGGATAATCGAAAAGCCCCACGCTCACCTGCTCTCTGTGTTTGGCCGATTTCTCCTTGAACTGGGTCATGCGCTGCATCCAGCCCATGGGGATAAAGCAGTTGAGAATCCAGGCCAGCTCGCTGTGGGCACTGATGTGGGACTGTACGAAAAGGATAGAGCGTTTCGGGTCGATGCCGGCCGCCAGGAGAATGCCGGTGACCTCGCGGGTCCGGGATTTCAGGACCTCGGGGTCCTGCTGGACGGTAATGGCGTGGAGGTCAACGATGCAGAAGACATTGTCGTAGTTCTCCTGACTGGCTACCCAGTACTTGATGGCCCCCAGGTAGTTGCCTATCATGAGGGAACCCGTCGGCTGAATGCCGGAAAAAACGCGCTTTTTCATCTAGTGCTCCTCAAGGGCAAAGTTTAGCACAAAGGGGAAGGGGAGGACAAGGAGATTTGACTGACACAGCAGTGGGCTTATAATAATAGGGAAATTATTAAGGAGATAGAAAATGATTAGAAGCCTGGGGGACAAGAAGCCCAAGATTGCCGAGTCTGCCTTCGTCAGCGAGGCGGCTTACGTTATCGGCGAGGTGGAAATCGGGGAGAACTCCAGCGTCTGGCCGGGGGCGGTGATTAGAGCCGACTTCGGCAGCATAAAAATCGGCCAGAATACGGCTATCGAGGATAACTGCGTCATTCACTCGGGGACGCCGTCCAAAGATTCCTACCGCGAAGAGGTGGTCATCGGGGATAACGTTCACATCGGGCACGGGGCGGTGGTCAACTGCCGCCGAATCGGCAACAGCGTGCTCATCGGGATGAACGCCACCATCCTGCACGATAGCGAAATCGGGGATTTTTGCATAATCGGGGCGGGGTGCCTGGTCAGCCAGGGGATGAAAGTGCCGGACAGGTCCCTGGTGGTCGGCGTTCCGGGGAAAATCAAAGGCAGGGCCACGGACGAGCAGCTCTGGTGGGTGGAGGAGGGGCCCAAAATCTACGTCGAGATGGCCAAAAAGTATAAGGAGCTGGGGCTGGAGTAGGGGTTTACATCCTGTCGGGGGCGTTCATGCCCATAAGGTTCAGGGTCCGCGCCAGCACCGTCTTGGCGGCCTCGACCAGCTTGAGGCGGGCTTTGGTCATCTTTTCGTCTTCGGTGACCACGCGGCATTGCATATAAAAGCTGTGGAAGACGGTAGCCAGGTCCTGGGCGTAGTAGGCGAGGTGGTGGGGTTCCAGGGTGAAGGCGACGACCTCGAGAATTTCGGGCAGGAGCAGCATCTTGCGGATTAATGTCAGCTCGGGTTCGGTGGTGAGCAAGGAAACGTCGCCGTCGGCACAATCGATGCCCTTTTCTTCAGCTAAACGTAATATGCTGGCGATGCGGGCGTGGGCATACTGCACATAGTAAACGGGGTTATCGGCGGACTGCTTCTTGGCCAACTCTAAATCAAAGTCCATCTGGCTGTCGGCGGTGCGGGAGACGAAGAAGAAGCGGCAGGCGTCGGCGCCGACCTCGTCAATGACCTCGCGCAGAGTAATAATGTCGCCGCTGCGCTTGGAAATCTTGACCAGCTCTTTGCCGCGGCGCAGGGTGACCATCTGGGAGATAATGACCTTAAGGCGCTCGGGGGCGATGCCCAGAGCCGCCACCACCGCTTTCATGCGGGAGATATGCCCCTGGTGGTCGGCGCCCCAGATGTTGATGACTTTATCGAACCCGCGCTCGATGAACTTGTTATAGTGATAGGCAATATCGGTGGCGAAATAGGTGGGCGAGCCGTCGCTGCGCACCACCACGTTGTCCTTATCTTCACCTAAAGCGGTGGAGACGAACCAGGTGGCGTTCGCCTTCTCGGCGATATAGCCGCCCTTCTGCAGCAGCGACATCACCTTTTTATACTGGCCGTTATCGTAGAGGCTCTGCTCGCTGAACCAGACGTCGAAGCTCACCCGCAGCAACTCCAGGTCGCCCCTGATTTGCGCCATTATCCTGTCCAGGCCGAGCTTGCCCAGCTTGGCTATCGCCTCTTCGGGGGGGAGGGAAAGAAAACGCTCTTTTTGCTCGGCGATAATCTCCTTCGCCAGGTCGACCATATACTGGCCTAAATAGCCGTCGGCGGGCATCTCGGCATCGGCGCCCAAGCACTGCTGGTAGCGGGCGTAGAGGGAACGATAGAAGGCAGCCATCTGGCTGCCGGCGTCGTTGACGTAGTATTCCTTTTCCACATCGTAGCCAGCCGCCGCCAGGACATTAGCCAGGGTGCTGCCCAGAATCGCCCCCCGCCCGTGCCCGACGTGGAGGGGACCGGTGGGGTTGACGCTGACGAACTCCACCTGGACGCGGCTGCCCTTGCCCAGGTCGATGTTGCCGTAGGATTCGCCCGCCGTCAGGATGGCGTCCACCTGCCCGGTCAGCCAGTCGTTATTAAGGGTGAAGTTGATGAATCCGGGCGGTGCCACGGTGATGCTTTCGATTTCGGGGGTGGGAGTGATAAAGCCGGCCATGTCCCGGGCGATGGTCAGCGGGTTGACACCGATGGTGCGAGCCAGTTTCAGGGGGAAGCTGGAAGCGTAGTCGCCGTGTTCGGGGTTCTGGGGGTGTTCGATAGTGATTTCGGGTAGCGCCACCGAGGGCAGTTTGCCCGACTTCTGCGCCTCGTTCGCCGCCCGGGTGAGCAGCTCGATTATCCTTCGTCTAATCATTAATCAATTTGAGAATTTTAAGATTTCCTATCAAGGAGTCTTATTATAGCACAAAGCGGGGGGAAAGAGGATTTTCGAGATTTTTTTTACCTCTCCCCCTTAGTCCCCCTCTCCTCACGAGGGGTCAAAGGAGAGGGGGAGTTATTTTATTAAAAAGAGGGGCAAAAGCCCCTCTTAAACTCCCCTTTAAAAAAGGGGAAAACTGGATTCCCGCCGGAGTTTACCCCGTACACAGATACGGGGCGGGAATGACAAAGTGGAACGCGGGAATGACAGTAGAGACAGGGGTGAGGAGAGAAGTATACAGAGGTGACACCCTGCAGAGCAGGGGTGGGGTCGGGTAGGAAGAAAAACCTGGGGGTGGAAAACAAAAGAGCTAAGCCAGCTCAACTTCCCCGCCACCCTGCCACACCCTAGATAGCTCTCTAGCCAGGGGAGCATTGGCGGGCTTTTTGAGACCGGGGTCTTGCTCGAAGATTTTGATTGCCTCGGCGCGGGCAAGTTCTAAGAGGGCGACGTCGGAGAGCTTAGCCATGCGCAGGTCGGGCAGCCCGCTCTGGCGGGTGCCGAAAAATTCACCAGGGCCGCGCAGCCTTAAATCTTCCTCAGCCAGCTGAAAGCCGTCCTGGACCTTTTCGATAATGTCTAAGCGCTCTCTGCCTATCTCCGACGGGTTCTCCGCCAGGAGCATGCAGTAGCTCTGCGCGCTGCCCCGCCCCACCCGGCCGCGGAACTGGTGCAGTTGCGATAAGCCGAAGCGGTCGGCGCTTTCCACGAGCATGACGGCGGCGTTGGGGACATCTATGCCCACCTCGACCACGGGCGTCGAAACCAGCACCTGCAGTTCCCCGGAGCGGAACTGGTGCATTACTTTGTCTTTTTCCACCGCCGACATCCGCCCGTGAATCAAGCCCAGTTTGAGGTCGGGGAAAACCTCACCGGAGAGGCGCTCGTATTCCGCCACCGCCGCCTTAGCCTGGATGACCTCGGATTCCTCAACCAGGGGGCAGATGATAAACGCCTGCCTGCCTTCGCTGACCTGGCGGCGCAGGAAGGCGTAGGCGCTATCGCGCTGCTCCGGCTTGAGCCACTTGGTCTTGACCGCCTGCCGGCCCGGGGGGAGCTCGTCGATGACGGAGAGGTCGAGGTCGCCATACAAAGTTAGGGCTAAAGTTCGGGGGATGGGGGTGGCCGTCATCACCAGGACGTGGGGGTTAAAGCCCTTCTGGCGGAGCGCCGAGCGCTGGGCGACGCCGAAACGGTGCTGCTCGTCGACCACGACCAGGCTAAGATTCTTAAAGCCAACCTCTTTCTGGATGAGGGCGTGGGTGCCGATAATGATATCTATTTCGCCGGCGGCGATTTGCTGCTGTATTGCCTGCTTCCGTGCCTGTTTCAGGTCGCCAATAAGCAGCGCCACGGTAAGCGGGTGGTCCAGGATTCCGGAGTAAGTGCGCCGGTTTTCTTCTTCGGCTATCTGCTGGCCGGCTCGGGACAGGAGCTGACCGACATTAGTGAAGTGCTGCTCGGCCAGTATCTCGGTGGGGGCCATGAAGGCGCCCTGACAGCCGTTGGCGGCGGCAACGAGCAAAGCCGCCGTCGCCACCACCGTCTTGCCGCTGCCCACCTCGCCCTGAAGCAGGCGGGACATCGGTATCGCTCTCTCTAAATCGGCTAAGAGTTCCTTGAGCACCTTTTGCTGGGCGGCGGTCAGCTCGAAGGGCAAGGATTTCAGGAAAGCGCCAAGGGAGGCGGGGTGGGGGCTGAGGGGATTGCCCGGCTGGCTCTCCTGCCACTCGTGTTTTTTAGCCAGCACCCCCAGCTGCAGGATAAAGAGTTCGTCGAAGGCGAGGCGGTGGCGGGCGTTGTTTTTAGCCGTCTCGTCCTCGGGGTAGTGCGCCTGGACGATTGCCCGGGGCAGTTCCAGCAGCTTGCAACGTTCTCTCAGTTCCGGGGGCAGGAAGTCTTCGACCTGCCCCGACCAGCCGTCGACCACCCCTTTCATCAGCTTTCTCACCTGGCGGGGCTTTAGCCCCTGGGTTAGAGGATAGAGAGGCACCAGGCGCCCGGTATGGACTAATTCCCTGTCTTCCAGCAGTTCCCATTCCGGGGACTCGAAGACATGCCGCCCGCCGAAGAGGCGCACCCGGCCGCTGATGACTACCTGAGCGTTGGTGGGCAGGCTCTTGGCGACATAGGGGTTGTTGAACCAGACCACCCTGACGTTGCCCGTCTCGTCGCCGACGATGGCCTCGGTGCTGCGCCTGCCCCCCAGCCTGGTTTCCTGAGCCTGCCAGACGTTAGCCATAATGGTCTGCTCCTCGCCCTCGCTAAGCTCAGAGATGTATTTGCGCTGGCTGTAGTCGAGGTGGCGGTGGGGGAAGAAGTAGAGCAGGTCGCGGATGGTCTTGACCCCCAGGCGCTCGAACTTAGCCGCCATCGCCGCGCTCACCCCCTTGAGGACGGTGATGGATGCCTCCAGCGAGCCGCCGACTATTTTCTGAGCCTTTGCTGAAGAAGTACGCTTTCGGGGGGCGGGGGGACTAACGCTCGGGGGAGGCATAATCTCAACCTTTTCGGCGGGCATCCCGCCGAGTTCGGAGAGAAAGCTGATTATTTCTTCTATCCAGCGCTGGCGGTGGGGCTGGGTCATCGCGGAGTATTTGGAGTCGTCGAGGCGCAGGCGGCGGAATTGGGCCAGGAGGTGGGGGGTGGTTACCGATTCTATTGCCTGTCCCGACCAGCGGTGCAGAAACCTGTCCAGACCGCCGATGACGGCCGAATCGGTGTAACCCTTTTCCCGCTCTAACTCCAGAATCTTGCGCAGAGACTCGATATTCAGCGCCAAAGTTCTCTCCCCCCGATACAAAAGCGCTACCTGTCGCCCAGGATGGCTACCGCCAGAACGTGGGGGCCGACATGCGCCCCGACCGCCGGCGTGACCTTGAAGCGGAAGATGCGCTCGGCGGGAAACTTAGCGTTGAGCCGCTCCACCAGCGCGTCGGCTTCGTCCGGCGTAGTGCCATCCCCTATGGCCAGTTCTTCAATACGGGAGAAGCTGTTAACAAAGTTACAGAGGTTTTCTATCGCCTTGGAACGGGAGTGCTCCCGACCCACGGGATAAATCTCCCCGTCCTTGAGGCCGAGAATGGGGTTTATCTTGAGCATCGAGCCCAGCAGAGCCTGAGCCTTGCCGATGCGCCCGCCCCGCTCCAGGTATTTCAGGGTATCGAAAGCCATGCGCAGGTCTGCGCGGGGGATGTTGCGGCGGGCAACCTCTAGCACCTCGTCGAGGCTGGCGCCAGCTTTAGCCTCCCGAGCCGCCGTGATGACTATCAGCCCCTCGGACATAAGCGCCCAACTGGAGTCGATTATCTCTACGCGGGGTTTCTTTTTCGCCAAGCCTATAGCCTGCCGGGCGACTTCGCCGACGGCGCTGAGCTTGTGGGAGATGGTGATGACGGCGACTTCATCGGCTTCTTCCGCCAGCTTTTCGTAGGCGTCGACAAAGGACTGCGGAGTGGGCACCGAGGTGGTGGGGTGGGTCTTGTCGGTGGTTAATCTTTCGTAAAACTGCTCGGTGGTGAGGTCAACGCCGTCGCGGTAGACCTCTTCGCCGAAGCGAATCAGCGAGGGAATTATGGTAATCCCCAGTTCCTCGACCACAGCGGGAGGAATGCTCGCCGAGCTATCGGTGATAATCTTGACCGTCATGACTTATCCTTATCTCCCATCACCGCCACCAGGAGGAGGCCGGGACCGGTATGTGTGCCAATGGCCGGGGTCATCCGGGAGCGGTAGATGCGCTCTGTGGGGAAGATGGCGCCCAGCCTCTCCCGAAGCGCCTCAGCCTCTTCGGGGCAGGCGGTGTCTTCCACCGCCATCTCCTCAATACGGGCATAGCTAGCGGCAAATTTATAGAGGTGGTTTATTGCCCTGGTGCGGGAACGGGTCTGGCCCGCGGGTTTGACCAGCCCGTCTTTGAGGGCGATAATGGGGTTTATCCTGAGCATCGAGCCCAGGAAAGCCTGCGCCCGCCCTATACGCCCACCCCTTCTTAAGTATTCCAGGGTATCGAAGGCAGCCCGAAAGTCAACGCGGGGGATGGTCTGGCGGGCGACCTCTATCACTTCATCGAGCTTAGCCCCTTCTTTAGCCGCCCGAGCCGCCTTCATGACGATGAAGCCCTCGGTCATGGTCGCCGTCTCGGAATCGAGCAGCTCGACACGGCATTTTCGCTTCATCATCGCTATGCTCTGGCGCGCCACCTCGTAGGTGGCGCTGAGTCGGGCGGAGACGAGGATGACCAGGATTTCATCGGTCTTTTCGGATAGTTTATCGTAGACTTGAATGAAGTCGGCCGGCGCGGGCACCGAGGTGTTGGGGAAGACCTTGCTCGTTTTGAGCTTCTCGTAGAACTGGTCGGGGGTGATATCGATGCCGTCGTGGTAGACCTCGTCGCCGAAGCGGACGCTTAAAGGCACCACCGAGATGCCCAGCTCCTTAACCAGCTTGGTAGAGAGGTCAGCTACGCTATCGGTGATAATGCCGACTGCCACCCTAGCCTACCTCCCCGAGCACCGCCACATTCAGGACACGGGGACCGACATGGGCCCCGATTACCGGGCTTACCTTGGAGCGGTAGATATCCTCCTTGGGGAATTTAGTTCTGAGCCGCCCAACTAGCATCTCGGCTTCATCGGGGGTAGTGGCGTGTTCCACTGCCATCTCGTCAATGTGGGAATAGCCGGCGGCAAAGTCATACAGGTAGTCTATCGCCTTTGCCCGGGAGCGTTCCCGGGACGCGGGATAGACCTCGCCATCCTTTATGGTGAGGATGGGGTTTACCTTGAGCAGCGAGCCGAAGAAAGCCTGCGCCTTGCCGATGCGCCCGCCCCGCCTCAGGTACTCTAAAGTATCGAAGGCGATGCGCATATCCAGGCGGGGAATATTCTTTCTGGTCAGAGCTATCACCTCATCAAGGCCAGCCCCGCTATTAGCCGCCTTGGCGGCAGAAATAGCTAACAAGCCCAGTGCCATAAGCGCCCACTGCGAATCAACCACCTCCACCCGGCACTTCCGCTTCATCTGGTCTACAGTCTGCAGCGCCACCTCATAGGTAGCACTGAGCTTATGGGAGATAGTGATGACCAGGATTTGGTCTGTTTCCCCAGCCAGGTAGTCATAGGCTTGAGTAAAGGTTGCCGGTGATGGCCCCGAGGTGGTGGGGATGACCTTGCTGGCGACTATCATGGGGTAGAACTGGTCGGTGGTCAGGTCGATGCCGTCACGGTAGGAGTCGGCGCCGAAGTGAACATAAAGGGGCACTACCGTAATCCCCAGCCCTTTAGCCACCTCGACGGGCAGGTCGGAGGTGCTGTCGGTGACAATCTTGACCGTCAACGCTACCCCCTGTCCCCGAGCACGGCTACCCCCAGCACCCGGGGGCCGACATGCGCCCCGATTACCGGGCTTACCCTAGAGAGATAGATACGCGTTTTGGGGAATTTAGCCTTCAGCCGCCTAATTAACGCCTCGGCCTCATCAGGAGTTGTGGCATGCTCAACCCCCATCTCTTCAACATGGGAAAAGCCGGTGGCGAACTCGTAGAGATGGTCTATGGCTCTAGCCCGGGAGTGTTCCCGGACAAAGGGGAAAGCCTCGCCGTCCTTTATGCCCAGGATAGGGCTTACCTTGAGCATCGTTCCCAGAAAAGCCTGTGCCTTGCCGATGCGCCCACCCCTCCTCAGATACTCCAGGGTGTCAAAAGCCATGCGGACATCGGCGCGGGGAATATTCTCACTAACCAACTCCAGCACCTTATCCAGCCCAGTCCCATCCCGGGCAGCTTTAGCCGCCGCGATAACTATCAAACCCTGCGCCAGAATTGCCGATAGGGAATCAATCACCTCCACCCGGCACCGGCGCTTCATCCGCTCCTTAGCCAGGACGGCGGTTTCATAGCTGGCGCTGAGCTTGTGGGAATTGGTAATGACGGCAATCTGGTCGGTTTCTTCGGCCACCTTGTCATAGGTATCGGCGAACCTGCCCAAAGGGGGCACAATGGTAGTGGGAAAGATTTTGCTGGCCTCCAGTTTATCGTAGAACTGGTCGGTGGTCAGGTCAACGCCATCGCGGTAATTTATGGTACCGAAGATGACGTTTATCGGGATGACCGTAATCCCCAGCTCTTCAGCGACCCCGGAGGGTATGTCACCCAGACTATCGGTGACGATTTTAACTGTCATAGCTGACCCTCTACTCCACGGAGACAATATAGTTATAGTAAGGCTGACCGCCTTGAACTACCTCAACCTGAATCTGGGGGTGCTGCTTACCGAGGGTGCCGCCGACCTCTTCCGCCTCAGCCGAAGTGGTGTCGTCCCCGTAATAGATGGTTATTACCTCAGCCGTGTCCAGCTTCACCCGCCCCAGCACGTCCTGAACTACGGCGGCAGGACTGTCGCCCACCGCCACCAGGTCGCCATTGAGAAAGCCGATTGCCTGATGCTTTTTAATGTCCAGCCCGCCCAGACGCGTCGAGCGCACCGCCCGTGTGACCTCGATGGACTTTACCGCCGCTCTCGCCTTGTTCATGTTCTGGGCGTTGGTTTCCATATCGGCCTCGTAGTCGAAAGCCAGCAGCGCCGCCACGCCCTGGGGGATGGTGGTGGTGGGAACGACTTCGATGGTTTTTTCGGTCAGGGACTGCACCTGGCTGGCGGTGAGCACGATATTTTTATTGTTGGGCAGGATAATGACCTTTTCCGAAGTCACCGCCTCGACAGCCTGGAGCAGGTCTTTGGTGCTGGGGTTCATCGTCTGCCCGCCGGGAACGACAAAGGTCGCCCCCAGGCTGGTGAAAACGTTAGCCAAGCCCTCGCCGACCACTACCGCCACAATCGCCACCGCGACGGCGGGCATTCTCTCTTTTTGCATCTCGATGAAGTCATGGTACTGCTCGTCCATATTGCGGATATTTATCTGGTGCAGGGTGCCGAGGGGGACGACATAGCTCATGATGTCGCCAGGGTCGAGGGTATGAATGTGAACCCTGACCGCGGAGTTATCGCCAACGACGATTACCGATTGACCGCGCTTTTCCAGCCGCTTGCGGAGCTTGTCGGGGTCGAGCTCCTCGCCCTTGATGACAAAGTTGGTGCAATAGCCGTAGGGGACTTCTTCCACGCCCACCATCTGGGGGGATTTGGCGGTGAGGGGGACGCTGCTAGCCACCATCCAGGGTCGGCGTAATTTAAGCTGTTCCATCTCGCCTTTGAGGTAGTGGAGGACGCCTTCCAGTATGGTGTAAAGGCCCTGCCCGCCCGCATCCACCACGCCCGCTTCCATCAGTACGGGGAGGAGGGTGGGGGTCTTAGCCACCGATTCCTTGGCGGCGTTGGCCGTGGCTTCGATGACCGAGACCACGTCATCGCTGACGGTGGCGGCGTGCGCCTGGGCGGCTTCCGCCGCCTCTCGAATCACGGTAAGGATGGTGCCTTCCACGGGGTTGCTTAAGCCCGCGTAAGCCACCGACGACGCCTTGGCTAAAGCGTCCGCCAGTTCCTTGCCGGTAACGGCGTCTTTGCCGTCCAGAGCCTGGGATAAGCCGCTGAAAATCTGGGACAGGATGACGCCGCTGTTGCCCCGCGCCCCCACCAGCGCCCCTTTAGCCATAGCCTTGGCTACTCTGGAGGCGCTGTGGTCGTCAGCCATCTGGGATTCCTCCACGGTGGAGCGCATGGTGAGCAGCATGTTGGTGCCGGTATCGCCGTCGGGCACCGGGAAAACGTTGAGGGCATCGATATCGGCGGAGCTTTTTTCCAGCCAGCTAGTAGCGGCGGCGAACATTTCCCGCAAGTCCTGACCGTTGATAGACTTGGTTGGCGCCATATCTTATCCGTCCTTGCCAGAATCGTCCGGCTATGCTACTATATTGTATTACTATTTACGAGCGAAATTCTACCCTAAATTCGGGCAATAGTCAAAGGAGTAAAGACCTTGAAGTGTGATTTATGCGGCAAAACACCGATGTTCGGCCATAATATAAGCCACTCCAAACGCCACACCAACCGGAGCTGGATACCTAATATTCACCCCGTCACCATCACCATAGACGGCAAGACGAAACGGATGAACCTCTGCACCCGATGCCTGCGCACCCAGCACAAGACGGCTAAGACACAGACCTAAGCTCATCCAGAGCCTCTTTTACCGTTTGCCCCGAAGCGAAGACAGCCGCCCCCGCCACCAGAACCCTTGCCCCCGCCTTAACGACTTTTGGCGCAACTTGAGCGTTGATGCCCCCATCCACCTCCAGCTCGGCAGTCAAGCCTTTTTTATCCAGCTCGGCGCGCAGTTTAGCTATTTTATCCAGCGTCGCTTCGATGAAGGGCTGGCCGCCGTAGCCGGGATTGACCGTCATCACCAGGACTAAATCTAACGAGGGCAGGATTGCGCTTATGGCGGTGAGGGGGGTTTCGGGGTTGAGCGACACCCCCGCCTTTACCCCCAGGCTTTTGATTACCGAGATGAGCTGCCGGACATTGGGGCAGGCTTCGATGTGGACGGTGATGATGTCGGCGCCGGCCTCGGCGAACTGGTTAATCTGCCTTTCGGGGGCTTCGATCATAAGGTGGACATCCAGGGGTAAATCGGTCCATTTGCGAATAGCCGCCACCACCGGCGCGCCGATGGTTATGGGAGGGACGAAATGCCCGTCCATGACATCGACGTGGATATAGTCGGCGCCGGCTTTGGTGGCTGCGGCGACCTGCTCGCCGAGACGGGCGAAGTCGGCGGAGAGGATGGAGGGGGCCAGCTTCACCTTTGGGCTAGCCACTCTTGGCTCCGAGCGATTTCTTGGCGGCAGCTAAAGCCTTAGCCACCCGTTTGGGGGCGGTGCCGCCGATAACGTCGCGGGCGGCGAGTGATGATTCTATCGTTATAGAAAAGACGTCGTCTTGGAACAGGGGGGAGAACTTTTTGTATTCGGCCAGGGTGAGCCCGGAGAGGGGTTTATTCTTTTCTATAGCGTAGCTCACCAGCTTGGCTACCGCCTCGTGGGCGGCGCGGAAAGGCTTGCCCTTTTTGACCAGATAATCGGCCAGGTCGGTGGCCAGAATATAGCCACTGTCAAGGGCTCGACGGGCGTTTTCGGCATTTACTTTAACGGTCTTGAGCATGCCGGTGAAGACCTCAAGGGTGGAGAGCAGCGTTTCCACACTGTCGAAGAGGGCTTCTTTATCTTCCTGCAGGTCGCGGTTATAGGCGAGGGGCAGGGCTTTCATCGTGGTCAGCTGCGCCATGAGGTTGCCGTAGACCCGACCCGTCTTGCCCCGCGCCAGCTCGGCGACATCGGGGTTCTTCTTCTGGGGCATGATGCTGGAGCCGGTGGCGTAAGCATCGTCGAGCTCGATGAAATTAAACTCGGCGGAGGACCAGAGGACAAGCTCCTCGGCTAATCTCGAGAGATGCATCATGCAGAAGCTCGCCGCCGCCTGGTATTCCAGGACGAAGTCCCTATCCGAGACGGCATCCAGGCTGTTACGGCTTATGGCATCGAAGCCGAGCTCTTTGGCGACAAACTCACGGTCGATATCGTAGGCGACGCCAGCCAGTGCGCCGCTGCCCAGGGGCATGACATCGGTGCGCTTAAAGCAATCGCTAAAGCGCTCGCTATCGCGGCTTAGCATCTCGAAATAGGCTAAAAGATGGTGCGCCAGCAGGACGGGCTGCGCCGTCTGGAGGTGGGTATAGCCGGGGATGACGACCGCTTCGTTGGCTTCGGCCAGGGTGATAATTACCCGCTGCAGCTCTTCGAGCTGAGCCAGCGTGGTGGTGATGGCGTCGCGGCTAAAGAGGCGCAGGTCGAGAGCCACCTGGTCGTTGCGGGAACGGGCAGTATGGAGCTTGCCCCCCACCTCCCCAATCATTTCGATGAGGCGGGCTTCGATATTCATGTGGATGTCTTCCAGCTCCGACCGGAAGGTAAACTCGCCCTGCTCTATCTCGCGCTGAATCGCCGTCAATCCGTTGACGATAGTTTCGGCGTCTTTATCGGGGATGATGCCCTGCTTGGCCAGCATGCGGGCGTGGGCGATACTGCCGGCGATGTCATAGGGATAGAGACGCCAGTCGAAGGGAACGGAGGTGGTGTAGGCGTTTACCAGTTTATCCGCCTTTTTCTTAAAGCGACCTCTTATATGGCTCATATCAGCCTTCCTTTTGTTTTTTTGCCCTGCACCCGCGCCTGTATACGGGCGGGCAGCCCCCAGAGTTGAATGAAGCCGGCGGCGGCGCTCTGGTCGAAAATATCTCCCTTATCGTAGGTAGCCAGCTCGTGGCGGTAGAGGGAATAGGGGGACTTTCGCCCCACCACCGTGGAGCTTCCCTTGAACAGCTTGAGCCTGACCGTGCCGGTAACATAGCGCTGGGAGGACTCTATGTAAGCCGTCAGGTCTTCCCGGAACGAGGTGAACCAGAGGCCGTTATAGACCAGGTCGGCGTATTCGGCGGAGACCAGCTGCTTGAAGCGCAGCTGCTCCTTGGATAAGCAAAGCGACTCCAGGGCGCGGTGCGCCTGAATCAGGAGGAGGGCGGCGGGGGCTTCGTAGACCTCGCGCGACTTGATGCCGACGACTCTATCTTCGATATGGTCGATTTTTCCGATACCGTGCTTGCCGGCCAGGTCGCTGGCCTGCTGGACGAGGAGAATTCCATCCATTTTGCGCCCGTTGACGGCCACGGGTATGCCCTTATTAAACTCGATTTCGACGTATTCGGCTTTGTCGGGGGTTTTTGTCACCGGTTTTACCCAGATGAAGGCGTCTTCGGGGGGCTCGGCCCAGGGGTCTTCCATGACGCCGCACTCGATGCTGCGACCCCAGAGGTTCTGGTCTATGGAGTAGGGGCTTTCCGCCGTAACGGGGAGGGGGATGCCGTGACGCTTGGCGTAATCGATGGTTTCGTCGCGGGTCATCTCCCAGTCGCGGGCGGGGGCTAGAATCTTAAGCTCGGGAGCCAGCCCCGCCACGCTGACATCGAAGCGCACCTGGTCGTTGCCCTTGCCCGTGCTGCCGTGGGCGACGGATTTCGCCCCTTCCTTGAGGGCGGCCTCCACCAGCAGCTTAGCCATCAGCGGACGGGCTAAAGCCGTGGCCAGGGGGTATCGCCCCTGGTACATCGCGTTCGCCTTGAGGGCGGGGAAGACGAAGTCGTTGATGAACGCCTTTTTGGCGTCGGCGACCACCGCCTTGACCGCGCCCAGTTTCAACGCCTTTTCCCGGATGGCGGGGAAATCGGGCTCGTTGCCGACATCGACGCTGAAGGCGATAACGTCCAGGTTGTATTTTTCCTGCAGCCACTTGATGGCTACCGAGGTATCCACGCCGCCGCTATAAGCGAGCACTACTTTATCAGCCACACCTCACCTCCGTTAACTAATAGGCTATTTCTTCCGGGGCAAAGTTCTCCCTCAAGAATTCGGTGATTTGAGAACGGACCACGGGATATTGCCACCAGTAGTCGTGCCCCGGGGCGACCACGATGTGGGGTCCGGTGCCGTAGTCCGCCGTAGGCTTGAGCACGCCGAACCACTTTTCATAGCAGCCAAGGATGAAATCGAAACCGTTGCCATAGCTGAGGGTATCGACGGAGACACCGTTGCCCATCATTATCAGCGACCTTTCCTTCGTAATCGTTTCGTGCCAGAAGGGGGGGCCGGCCTGGATGCTATAGACGCGGGGGTTATCGCCCATTATGACCATGGCGCTGTCGATGATGACCGCCCCCGTGCTCTCCCCTGCCAGGATAACCCTGATGTCGGGGAGGTGGTCGGTAAGAAACTCGGTGCGGGCGGCTAAGACCTCCGCCTTGGAGCGGTAGCCGATTAAACTCTCCCAGAACTCGTCCAGGCGCCCCTTAAAGTCGGGCGTCGCCCGCAGGTAGTCCAGGCTCACCGAGGTGTAGTTCCAGGTCGCCAGCTCGGCGTCGATGCCCTCGAAGATGCCCCACCAGCCCGGTGATTCCTCGAGCAGGTTCCAGCCCCAGCCACCGGAGTTGAAGACGAGAACGAAGTCGTGGTCCTTAGCCTCGGCGTAAGACGCCAGCAGCTGAGCGGCAAAGTCCCGGCACTTGGCTTCGTCGTCGCCGAAGATTTCGGCGGCGACCTCGCTGGCGTCGTCAATGACCGATGGCGGCACCTCCGCAACGTCATAAGCCAGCAGGGGCTGACCCCCGGTGCCGATTTCGGAGGTGACTCCCATTTCGATATAGGAGGCAACCATCACTGCCATAACGACCACCAGCGCCACGAACAGGGCTAGGGTTATCCCCAGCCAATAAATCTTGCGCAACTTAAAACCTTAATTTTTATCCTTTAGCTACACCGGACAGGGCGCCGTCCAGAATGCCCAGCGCCTCATCGACCTCCCCGTTGCCGATGATGAGGGGAGGCATAAAGCGGATGGCGTTGGGTTTGAGCTGGTTGACCAGTAAGCCTTTTTTAAGGCAGTCCATCACCAGCGACGGGGCGATATCACTCTTGAACTCCGCCGCCACCAGCAGCCCCCGACCCCGCACCTCGGTGATGAAGGGGAATTTCGCTTTCAGTTTTGCCAAGCCCTGAATGAGATAGCTGCCCACCGTCTTTACCCTGCCAGGGATATCGTTATCGATAACGAATTTCAGGGTGGCGTAGCCCGCGGCGCAAGCCAGGGGGTTGCCGCCGAAGGTGGAGCCGTGCTCACCGGGGGCGAACACCGACGCCTTATCCTTGGCTAGAATAGCCCCGATAGCCACGCCGCTGCCCAGGCCCTTAGCCAGGGTCATTATATCAGGTTCGACACCATATTGCTCATAGGCAAAGAGGCTGCCCGTCCGGCCGATGCCGGTCTGAATCTCGTCCAGGATGAGCAGGATGCCCTTCTGGTCGCACCAGGCGCGCACCTCAGACAGGTAGCCGTCATCGGGCAGGTTGACCCCGCCCTCGCCCTGTATGGGTTCTATCATGACGGCGCAGGTGTGCCCGGTGGTCGCCGACTTGATGGCGCCGATGCTGTTATATTTCACGTTGACGAAACCGGCGGGGAGGGGGGAAAAGGGCTTCTGGAATTGTTCCTGCCCGGTAGCCGCCACCATAGCCAGGGTGCGGCCGTGAAAGGAGCCCAGCGCGGTGATAATCTCGTAGGCGCCGTCCAGTTTGAGCTGACCGTAGCGGCGGGCGAGCTTGATTGCCGCTTCATTAGCCTCGGCGCCGCTGTTGCCGAAGAAGACCTTGTCCAGGCAGCTGTTTTCGACCAGGAGTTGAGCCAGGCGGAGCTGGGGGACGGTATAGAACTGGTTGGAGGCATGGATGAGCAGCTGAGCCTGCTCGGTGATTGCCTTAACTACGATGGGGTGGCAGTGCCCCAGGCTGTTGACCGCCCAGCCGCCGACGAAGTCGAGGTATTCGCGTCCTTCTTCATCCCAGACGCGCGCGCCCTTGCCCCTGACGATGGTCAGGGGCAGGCGTTCGGTAACGTGCATGATGTATCGGCTTTCCAGCGTCGGCCAGTCGGTCATCTTGGTCTCCATAATATACTACTTTTTTATAGTTGTGCCGGTGCCCTTACCCTGAATCTCGTTGAGCAGGGCGTGGGGCTGCCTGCCGTCTATTATGATACACGCCGAAGAAGCGCCCGACAAGGCTTTGAGGCAGGCTTTGACCTTGGGAATCATGCCCCCCGAAGCCGTGCCCGCCGCCATCAGCGCCTCGGCTTCGGCAGCGGAGAGGCGGGGCAATAGATTGCCCTGCTGGTCGCAGATACCGACGACATCGGTGAGGAAGATAAGCTTTTCGGCACCGATAGCGGCGGCAATCTCGCCAGCGACGGTATCGGCGTTGATGTTAAGCACCCTGGGGGCTTTGGGCGGCTTTTCGCCCGTATTGAGGCTGACCGGAGCCACCACCGGGACATAGCCCGCTTTGAGCAATGCCTGGAGGGGGGCGGGGTTTACCTTCACCACCTCGCCGATATAGCCCAGCTTTTTATGCTTAATCTTGCCCTGGATGAAAGCCCCGTCCACGCCACTGATGCCCACCGCCAGCCCGCCCAGGGCGTCGATATCAGCCACGATTTCCTTGTTGACCACGCCCGCCAGCACCGAGACTACCACCTCAAGGGTGGCTTCGTCGGTGACGCGCTCGCCGTCGATAAACTCGGTGGCGATGCCGCGCTGCTCCAGCCATTTAGTTATCATCTTGCCGCCGCCGTGGACGACGACCACCGACCAGCCCTGCTGCCGGAGGGAGACGATGTCTTCCAGAGTGGTATCGTGGTTGCCCAGGGTGGCGCCGCCGAGCTTGACTACAATAACCTTGCCCATTATTAGCCCTTTTTTATGTCATATAATGACTATTAATAGTTACATATTCCGGGGACAGGTCGCAACCCCAGGCGGTGGCTTGCCCGGAGCCGAGGTTGAGGTTGACGCTCAAGGGCACTTCCTTGCCCTTGAGCAGCTTGATGACCGCCGACTTATCGAAGGGGAGGGGTTTGCCCGCTTTGACCACCACTATTTTGCCGATAGCAAGGTCGAACTTCGATTCTTTTACCTCGACTCCGCTCCGCCCTACCGCCGCCATAACGCGCCCCCAGTTGGGGTCGGCGCCGTAAACCGCCGCCTTGACCAGGGAAGAGCCGACCACCGCCCTCGCCGCCGCCCTCGCCTCAAGCTGGCTGGCGGCACCGGTTACCGTCATTTCGATGAGGCGGGTGGCCCCTTCGCCGTCGCCGGCGAGGCGCTTAGCCAGATAAATACAGAGCTGTTCCAGCGCCCGCTCGAAGGGGGCGGGGGAAACTTTACCCGCCAGCCCGTTAGCCATCACCAGCACCATATCGTTGGGGCTGGTATCGCCGTCCACGGAAATCATATTGAACGAGGCGTCCACCGCCTTTTTTAACGCTTTCTGAAGAAATCCTTTCTCGACGGCGGCGTCGGTGGTGATAAAGCCGAGCAGGGTCGCCAGGTCGGGGTGAATCATCCCCGAGCCCTTGGCGGCGCCGCCGATGGTGAACTCAACATTTCCGTCTTTGACCCTGACCGCCGCTTCCTTGGGGAAGGTGTCGGTGGTCATGATTGCCTTTGCCAGCTGGTTGCCGCCGTCGCGAGCCAGAATGATGCGGTCAACGCTGGCCCTTATCTTTTCCATGGGCAGGGGCACGCCGATAACACCGGTGCTCGCCACCAGGACGTCTTCGGGGGCTACGCCGATGCCCTCGCCGACCAACCCCGCCAGCTCGGCGGCGTCAATAAGCCCCTGCTCGCCGACATAGGCGTTGGCGCAGCCGCTGTTGACCACCACCGCGCCGAATTTTTCCCGCTCTTTTAATCTCTGCTGGGAGAGGAGGACGGGGGCGGCTTTGAGCTTGTTGGCGGTAAAGACCGCCGCCGCCAGGCAGGGCGCCTCGGAAAAAAGAACAGCCAGGTCCGGTTTATCGTCGGCTCTCTTGTTTATTCCCGCGCTGGTGGCGCCAGCGAAAAAACCTTCGGGCGATGTAACCGTGCCCCGGGGAAGGAATTCAATCTCGGCGGCCATTATCCAAACTATACCACACTCCCTATGGGCAGGCAATGTAGTATAATGTAAAAACAGCTACAAAAATCAGGGGGAGAAAGCCATGGAAGCCAAGACGCTCTATTTCGAGAAAGCGGGAATTGAGAATACCGAAACAACGCTCAAAATCGCCAAAAAGCGGGCGGAGGAGTTGGGCATAAAGACCGTAGTCATCGCCTCGACCGTGGGCGATACCGCGGTAAAGGCTATGGATGTTTTTAAGGGGTGTAAGGTTATCGTGGTGACGCACGTTGCCGGCATGCGCCAGCCCGACACCCAGGAGTTCGACGAGGAGAACCGCAAGATAGTCGAGTCCAAGGGGGGCACTATCCTCACCACCACCCACGCCCTGGGGGGCTTGAGCCGCGCCATGCGCAGCCGGTACAACACCTTTGTCCTGGGGGAGGTAATCGCCGACGCCCTGCGCATCTTCGGGCAGGGAATCAAGGTGGTCTGCGAGATAACCGCCATGGCCGCCGACGGGGGGCTGGTGCGCACTGACGAGGATATTATCGCTGTCGCCGGCAGCGGGCGGGGCGCCGACACCGCCGTGGTGCTCAGGCCGGCCAACACCCACGACTTCTTCGACCTCAAGGTTAGAGAGATTCTGTGTAAGCCGAGGTTGTAATAAGGAAAAACCATTATTATCGGGATGGATGATAAATGCCGAGACCATTAAAAATCTTAAAAGGTATTATTAAGGAAGACCCCTCTGTTACTAGCGATAAAATCAGCAATTTGCTTGGCGAAACCACAGCAATATCTGATGAGGCTCTTACGCATTTAGCAACATGTCTCAGTTTTTTACTCGAGAAAGACCGCGCAAGCAAAGCTGACCAGAGCATCGTTGATCTCGGAGTTCGCTTTTGGAATGACACCATAGCAGCTAATATACTCATACGCCAGGGGCTTATCCTCAATGCTATGATGATGGAGAGAGATGCTATAGAAACTAGAGTTGTAGCAGAATACTTACATGAATATCCAGGAGACGCTGAAGCTTGGCAGAAAGCTGAGTCTTACAAAGAAAGACGTCGCTTTGGTATAAATGAACTGAAAGATAAGGTGGAAGAGGGTGAAGCCTTGAAAGACATCTGGGATTGGTTATCAAGTTATATTCACCCTAATGATAAAGCGAGGCCTGTCTATTCAAAGAGCAGGCCATTTTTCGGACATAATCTATATCTAGGTGGTTTCTATGAACCAATGCCCACAGCTACTTTCTTCTTGATGCAGTTAGCCATTTGTATCAACTTCTTAGATACTATTTATAACTGGTATAAAGATGATTTGCTATTTCCTGAGGGACTGCCTAAAAAAATAGAGGTGCTAGAAGAAGCATACCACAAACAAAAGGGTAAACTTGAAGGACGTGCAGATTCAGAGCACCAAAAAATGAAGGGCAAAATAGAAAAAACGAGATTATCTAAAGAAGAAATCGTCAAGATGTTCCAGTCCCTTGATACACTGCCTTAGATAGCTGCCAACTCAAAATATCCCCTCTCTCCCCTTAATCCCCTAAAAAGTGTGCGTCCCGTAGGCGATGGGGGGCGACATAAACTCGGGCGGGTACTCGAACTTCTTAGCCGCCAGCTTCACCATCTGCCGCCCCAGGTCGCGAGCCGCCTGCTTGCCCTTCTCCAGCTTGTTGACATCGCCCTTAGCCCCGCCGTAAGCGGCGACATAGTTAGCCGGCAGCATGCGGCGGGTGACAATATAGAAATACCAGTCCTTTAGAGCATCGACGAGACCGAGGCTGCCGCCGACGACGATAACTCCACCCACCTTATTTGCCAGGTTCCTTTTGGGGTGGCTGAGGGCAAAGGTACGGTCCATTACCGTCTTCGCCTGAGCAGTCATGGCGTAGAAATATATCGGCGTGCCGAAGATGATGCCGTCGGCGGCTAAGAGCTTTTCGTACAGCTCCTGCATATCGTCCTTGATGTGGCACTGGCCCTCCTTCATGCAGCTCCAGCAGCCGTCGCAGGGTTGTATGTTCTTGCCCGATACGCTGTAGAGCTCGACCTCGGCGCCGTCGGCTTTTGCCCCCTGGAGCGCCTCGCCCAGCATAATCTCGGTGTTGCCCTGTTTTCGGGGACTACAGGAAACAGCTAAAATCTTCATCTCTTTTTTCCTTTCTTTATTTCACTACCCCTCTTTCGCCTTCTTTTGCAGCTCGTAGAGCTTGTTCAGGGCTTCCAGGGGGGTTAGCGAGTTAATGTCCAGCTTTTCTAATTCATCGAAGAGGGGCGACTTCTGCCCCAGGAGAGGCAGTTGCTGGGGGACGGCTTTACGGCGGCGCTTGGTTGAAGCCTGCTTGCTGCCGTCTTCGAGCTCGGTCAGGACCTCCTGGGCGCGGTGCACCACCGACCGGGGCAGGCCGGCTAATTTTGCCACGTGGATGCCGTAGCTCTTGTCGACGCCGCCAGGGACAATCTTGTATAAAAAGATGACTTCGCCTTTATCCTCGGCGACGGCGATATTGAAGTTCTTAACGCGGGGCAGGAAGTTAGCCAGCTCCACCAGCTCGTGGTAGTGGGTGGCGAAGAGCGTCTTGGCGCCCAGCTTGGGGTAGGAGTGAATATATTCGGCGACGGCGCGGGCGATGGAGAGCCCGTCGTAGGTGCTGGTGCCGCGCCCGATTTCGTCGAGGATGATGAGGGAGCGGGGGGTGGCGTTATTCAGGATATTGGCCGTCTCCACCATCTCCACCATGAAGGTGGACTGGCCCGCGGGCAGGTCTTCGCGGGCGCCGATGCGGGTGAATATTCGGTCGACCAGCCCGATGGTGGCGGCGGTGGCGGGGACGAAGCTGCCGATTTGAGCCAGCAGCACGATTAAGGCGACCTGACGGAGATAGGTCGACTTGCCCGACATATTGGGGCCGGTGAGAACGATAAGCTGGGCGTCGTCGTTAGATAGAATAGTATCATTGGGGACGAAGCTGCCCTCGGCCAAAGTCCTTTCCACAACGGGGTGGCGGCCTCCGGAGATGTCTATGGTGCTATCGGTAGTGAGGGCGGGGCGGGCATAGCTGTAGCGGACGGCTACCTCAGCCAGGGCAGAAAAAGCATCTATAGCGGCCAGGGCGCTTGCCGAAGCCGCGATGCGTTCGCCTTCCGCTCCCACCTGCCGGCAGAGCTGGCGGAAGAGCTGCCCCTCCAGCTCTGAAATCCTGTCTTGGGCGTTCAGGATTAAAGATTCGTATTCCTTAAGTTCGGGGGTGAAGAAGCGCTCGCCGCCGACCAGCGTCTGCTTGCGGATATAGTCTTCGGGGACCTGGGACAGGTTGGGCTTGGAGACCTCGATATAGTAGCCGAAGACCCTGTTGAAGCCGACTTTGAGCGACTTGATGCCCGTCCTTTCGCGCTCTTTTCGCTCCAGGTCGGCTAAATATTGCCTGGCGTTTTTGGAAGATAGACGGAGGTTATCCAGTTCTTCGGAGAAGCCCTGCCTGATGACCCCACCCTCGTCGAGAACGCCCGGGGATTCGACTATTGCCTGAGAAATTAGTTTCACCACCTCGGGGCAGGGTTTGAGCTCGCCTTTTAGCCAGCCGATGGGCGCCAGCGCCTTTTGCAATTCGGGGACGACCTCAAGGCTGCGGCGGAGGGCAATAAGCTCGCGGGGGAGGGCGATACCGCTTTTTATGCGGTTAATCAGGCGCTCGATATCGGCGACCTCGCCCAATAAAGATACAACCCGGCGGCGCGCCAGGGTGTTTTCGGCAAACCAGGCGATGGCGTCCTGCCTTTTATTCAACTCTTTTATGTCGAGCAGGGGCTGCCCCAGCCAGCGCCGCAAAAGCCTGCCCCCCATCGCCGTCCGGGTGAGGTCGATGACGGAGAGGAGCGAGCCGCTGACCGTACCGGAGCGGCTGCTGGAGAAAAGCTCCAGGTTGCGCTGGGTCTGGACGTCCAGCGCCATAAAAGCATCGGTGGAATAGGTGGCAAGATGAGTCAGCTGCCCCAGAACCCCTTTTTGAGTTTCATGAATATAGTGGATGATGGCGCCCGCGGCGCTGACCGCCAGGGGCAGTTGAGCGCAGCCGTAGCCGTCCAGGGTGGCCGCGCCGAAGTGCTCCAGGATGGTCTGGCGGGCGACCTCAGTCTCGAACCAGTAGTCTTCGAGGCGGGTGAGCGAAGCCTTTAAGGCCAAATCGGGCAGTTCGGCGCTCTCGGCGGTAATTACTTCCGAGGGCTTGAGCCGTTCCAGTTCGGGGATAAGGCGGTGGGGGGGAAGCTGGGCGGTGGCGAACTCGCTGGTGGTGATATCGACGTAAGCCAGCCCCACCCCCTCCTCTCCCCAGACCAGGCTGACCAGGTAGTTGTTGCTCTTGCTATCCAGCAGGCTGGGCTCGACCACCGTGCCCGGGGTCACCAGGCGGACGACCTCGCGCTGGACTAAACCTTTTGTTTCACCGGGCTTGGTCCGCTGCTCGCAGATGGCGACCTTGTAGCCGCGGCTGATGAGCCGCGCCAGGTAGTTGTCTAAAGCGTGATAGGGGATGCCCGCCATGGGCACGCGATGACCCTTGCCCATACCTCTGGAGGTCAGGACGATTTCCAGCTCGCGGGAAGCCAGCCTGGCATCCTCGTCAAAGGTCTCGTAGAAATCGCCCAGGCGGAAGAAAACAATCGCCTTGGGGTATTGCTTCTTGATTTCGAGGTACTGGCGGCGGATGGGGGTTGAGCCCTCTTTCATTTCAAGGTTATTCTACTAGAATTTGGGGCTAAAGGGAATGGGGCATCTTATCTACCTCACCCCCTTAGTCCCCCTCTCCTTAACGAGGGGTCAAAGGAGAGGGGGAACTTTTTATTTCAAAAGAGGGGCTGACGCCCCTCTTAAACTCCCCATTAATGAGGGGTGGGGAGAAAAAACAGGAGATTGAGGGCACCAGCCCCCGAGGGTGGGACGAAAGACTACAGGGTGCAGGGGAAAAGAAGCGGGAGATTGCTTCGTCGTCCTTCCTCCGAAGGACTTCCTCGCAATGACAGAATGGGGGTGGGGAGAGAAGTCTATAGAGGTGACACCTCTGTAGGGTGGGTATTGGGTGGGAAGAAAGACCTGGGGGTGGGGGGGGTAAATGTCTCTATCCCCCCACTATAATTCTCTACCTGAAAACCGACGGCAGCATATACTGAATAAAGCCCAGCCAGGAATCCAGCCAGTTTATGACGGCGGAACCGCTGACCGCCCGTTGCAGCCAGTCGAAAATCGGGTAGGCGTTAAGCACCACGGCGAAAAGCACCATGCCGATAGCGGTGTTGAGGAAACCGAGGGCGGCGCCAATCATGCGGAAAAGGGGACCCTCTTTCCATGACTTCTCAAAGTGTTTCCTCGGCACCAGAAAGATGAAGTAGAGGGCAACCATGATAATGCCCATGGTGATGAGGAAACCGAGAAAGTTTTCCCAGTTCTCCCCGGGAATAAAGGAGAACAGGCTCGCCAACCAGTGGTAGCAGAGGCCGGTCAGGGGTATGGCGATTAGCAGGGAGATAATGGAGACCGCCTGCTTGAGCGCTCCATCCTTGAAGCCGTTGATAAGGCTGAAGAAGAGTAAGAGGGCGGCGATGATGCTAACTATTACCATGTTGACCTCCTTATATCAATCCCTTTTTGCGGAAGTAGTGGATATAGCCGCTGACATTGCTCATCAGCTCGTATTCGTCGAGGGGGGCGTCGAAATGCTCGGTGAGGTAGTCGCCGACACTTTTGATGATTGCCTCGTCGCTCCTGCCCGCCTTTAAGTCACGCAGGATTAAATCGCCGACCAGTTTCGTGTTCGTCACCGCCGTGTCAATCAGTTTTTCGGGCTCCCGGGCGGCAGTGCCGTGAGAGTAGAAGAGGAGCTTGGGCTTGAGCGCCTTTAATTTTTTCATGTCGTCTAAGTAAAGCTCCAGGTCGAAGCTGGGCGGCGCCACGGCGGGGAGGGGGGGATAGCCCGGACTGTAGATGAGCCCGAGGGACTCGCCGCAGAAAAGCCCCCTGGTCTTGGTGTCGAAGATGGCGATGTGGTGGGCGGCATGGCCGGGGGTATGGATAATAAGCAGCTCGCGGCCGCCCAGTTTAAGCTTATCGCCGTCCCGAACCAGCTTGAGCCGCGATTCGGGCACCGGCAGAATGGGGCCGTAGGTTGCCTCGAAGTCATCGCCGAAAGCCATCCTGGTGCTCTTAATCAGCCGCGACGGCTCGACCATGTGCTTCGCCCCCTGGCGGTTAAGCACCATCCGGGTATGGGGGAAGGCTTCAGCCAGTTTGCCTAAGCCCCCGGCGTGGTCGAGGTGGATGTGGGTGGGGATGATGTATTCGGGGCGGGATAGCTCCAACTCTGCGGCGGCTTTTTGAATATCGGGGACGAGCACGGCGGGACCCGGCTCGATTATGGCGCCGTCGCCGTCCTTGAGGAAGTAAACGGCGAAGACGGCGTTGATACCGGGAATTTTGCCTTCCAGGCGGTAGGTCGCGTCGGCGATGAGTTCAAATTGAATGGCTATTTTTTCACCTCACAGAATCAGGGTTAATTTTACTAGAAATCGAGCCCGAAGGGAAATTGGTGGGGAGTAATTGACAGCATCAGGGCTTTAGCTTATCATAAGCCCTGACCAAGTCCCCGAAAGGTTTGTTTATGAATTCGGCGATTGTATGCGAGCATGTTACCAAAAGATACAGCAGCCTGACGGCGGTCAACGATGTCTCCTTCAGCGTTAAGGAGGGGGAGATTTTCGGGCTGGTGGGGCCCAACGGCGCGGGCAAGACGACGCTCATCGAGATGATCGAGGGACTGCGCACGCCCGACGGCGGCTCGATTAGAGCGCTGGGGCTCGACCCAAACAAGCAGGGCGGCGAGCTGAGAGAGAAGATAGGGGTGCTGCTGCAGGCGACCTCAATTCAGCCCGACATCAAGGTCAAAGAGGCGCTGAAGCTCTTCGCCAGCTTCTATGAGCACACCGTGGGCGATACCGCGGAGCTATTGCATACACTTTCCCTGGAGGATAAGGCGAACAGCCGTTTCAGGAAGCTATCGGGGGGTTTAAAGCAGCGCACCGCCATCGCCCTGGCGCTGGTCAACGACCCAGTAATCCTCTTCCTCGACGAGCTGACCACGGGCCTCGACCCGCAGGCGAGAAGGAACATGTGGGACTTCGTGGACAAGGTAAGGAAAGAGGGCAAGACCGTCTTCCTCACCACGCACTATATGGAAGAAGCCGAGAAGCTCTGCGACCGGGTGGCTATCATCGACTACGGGAAGATTATCGCCCTGGACACGCCCCGAGGGCTCATCGAGCAGCTGGGCGCCGAGTCCAAGGTAATCTTCAAGATAGAGGACAGCGACATGGACGCCGCCAAATTCGAGTCCATAAAGTCGGTGAGCCGGGCGGAAAAGAGCCCCGACGGCTTTACTCTTTACACCAGGGACGAGAACGCCGCCCTGCAGGGGCTGGTGAGGCTGGCCGATAAGCAGGGCTTCCGCCTGACCAGCATCCGCACCGAAAGCCCCAACCTGGACGACGTCTTCCTCACCCTGACGGGAAGGGAGATAAGGGAATGAGGGGCCTCTGGCAGTTTACCCTGGCCGAGCTCAGGCTCAACCTGAGAAACCCGACGGCTCTCTTCTGGTCAATCGCCTTCCCCACGCTGTGGATGAGCCTCTTCGGGGCGCTCTTCAGCGAGCCCATGCCCGGCTTCGGCTACGAGGGTCTTAACTACGCCAACTTCCTCCTGCCCGCGGGCATCAGCATCGTCATTTTAGCCTCGGCTTTTATCGGCATGCCCATCGCCCTGACCACCTACCGCGAGACGGGCGTGCTCAAACGGCTGCGGGTAACCCCCCTCAAAATCTCGACGCTGGCGCTCGGCTTCACCATCAGCCAGTTCCTCTTTATCGCCTTAGTGATAGTCGTCCTCTTCGTCGTGGGCAAGATATTCTTCGACGTCCAGGTCCTCGGCTCCTGGCTAGCCTTACTCGGCATGATTATCTTCGGCATGGTCACCTTTCTCTCACTGGGCAGCGCCATCGGCAGCGTCGTCGGCTCCTGGCGCGCCGACGCCGTCATCACCCAGATTATCTTCATCCCCATGATGTTCCTCTCCGACATGTTCATGCCCATATCCATCTTCCCCGAATGGCTCCAGCCCATATGCCACGCCCTCCCCCTCACCCCCCTCAACGTGATTTTGCGGGATATCGTTTACGGAGTGCCCATCGATAACCTCTGGCAGCTGGGCATACTGGGGGGGTGGCTGGTGGCGGGGGCGGTTGTCACCATCGTGTTTTTCCGCTGGGAATAAAGGAACCACCCTGCCCTATTTTCCCCCCACCAAGAATTTCTAAATCCTAATATCTAAATCCTAAATTTTAGGATTTCGGATTTCGTGCTTCGAATTTCTCCCGTGTGGGAGATTTTTTGTTTTGGGGGTAAACCAAAAAGATGGGCAAAGGGGTATAATGATTACAAGTAGCTATAAATAGATGCCTTTAAATTAGTGAGGAGGTGAGCAAGATGAAAGTTACTGCTAAATTCATATTCCAACTACCCTTCGCCCTCAAAATGAAAGAGGTGCGAAGTATCATGCCTAAACCTATCAAAAGAGAGGGCGAAGAGATAATCATATACCCGCCAGTGCATACAAAACATGATATGACCGAAAAACCATTCTGGCAACTTAAAACCCCGAAACCCCGTAAAACTCAACTTGATAAGCTAAACTGCTTCGTCATTGATATAAGGAGAGATTTCCAGAATTTCAAACAGGCAGAAGAAGCCTCAGGAGAACTGTTACTAAAAGCCAGAGAAATCTTATATCAACTTCTAAACCTGTGTAGAAAAAGAGAAATACTACACATAGGTAATATAAACGTAGAAAAATTGGGATACAGGCGAAGGTTTTTCGATGCAAATGGAAACATACTTACAGCCACAGGACAGACTAATCTAACACTTCCGACACCACCATTCGCAAGTAGCAAGTGGGCCGATATTTGCCAAGACCTAGCCTCTGGCAACTTACCTGAAATTTATGAGATTCTCATTTTAGATGCGAAAAATGTGGTGTCTAGCGAGCCACGCCGCGCTGTCTTAGATGCCTCAACAGCAAGTGAAGTGTTCATCAAACGCTTCTGCAAATCTAAGAGCAGACGTGAGTCAGCAATAAAATCGTTGTGGGAAAATAAGCCAGAACTCCTCAAAGAGCTTGACTACCTAAGAAGAACTAATATTTCTGTTAAACACGAGGGTAAGTGTCAATACAGAAATTGTGAAGGTGAGCTTAAACAAGTTGACTCACAGCAGGCTTGCGAATTCATCAAAGCAGTTGAAGATGCTATGCAATATACAAAATCACTTACCTGCTAGGTGATTCACTGGATAGATTAGGAACCCCTCATCCCCCCAAAAATTTATTAATGTCCGCCGCGGCAACCTTGCCCGCGCCCATAGCCGAAATCACTGTCGCCGCGCCGGTAACGATGTCGCCGCCGGCCCAGACTTTATCCTTCACCGTCTTGCCCGTCGCCTCGTCAGCCACAACGGTGCCGTGTTTGGTCGTCTTCAAGCCCTCGGTAGTCGAGGCGATGAGGGGGTTGGGGCGGGTGCCTAAAGCCACTATGACCTCGTCAACGTCAATGACGAACTCGCTGCCCTCCTTAACCACGGGACGGCGCCGTCCGCTGTCGTCGGGCTCGCCCAATTCCATCTCGTAGCACTCCATGCCCACCACCCAGTTCTGCTCGTTGCCCAGAAACTTTTTGGGGTTGGTCAGCAGCCTGAACTCAATGCCCTCCTCCTGGGCATTCTCCACCTCTTCGCGTCGGGCAGGCAGCTCCACCTCGGAACGGCGGTAGACGATATAGACCTTATCGGCGCCGAGCCTGAGGGCGCAGCGGGCGGAGTCCATAGCCACGTTGCCGCCGCCGATGACCGCCACCCGCTTGCCTATCTTGACCGGTGTGTCGTAGTCGGGGAAGAGATAGGCCTTCATCAGGTTGACGCGGGTGAGGAATTCGTTAGCCGAATAGATACCGTTGAGGTTCTCACCTTCGATGTTCATAAACATGGGCAGCCCGGCGCCCGTGCCCAGGAAAACGGCCTGATAGCCGTCAGCCAGCAGTTCGTCTATAGTCGCCAGCTTGCCCACCACCGAGTCCAGCTCAATCTTCACCCCCAGCGAAGCCACATAGTCAACCTCGGCCTGGACGATTGCCTTGGGCAGCCTGAACTCGGGGATGCCGTACATCAAAACGCCGCCAGCGACATGCAGCGCCTCGAAAATGGTGACGCTATAGCCCAGCTTGGACAGGTCAGCCGCCGCCGTTAAGCCCGCGGGGCCGGAGCCGACCACGGCTATTTTCTTGCCGGGGGGTTTGCCAGTGGGATTAGAAGATTTGGGGGACTTTGCCGCCCCCATATTAGCCCGCTCCCAGTCGGCGACAAAGCGCTCCAGGCGGCCGATAGCGATGGGGGCTTCTTTCTTGGCCAGGGAGCAGGTGGCTTCGCACTGGGACTCCTGAGGGCAGACCCGCCCGCAGATGCCGGGCAGGGCGTTCTTGCTCTTGAGGACACGCACCGCTTCGGGCATATCGCCTTCGCGGATAGCCCGGATAAAGTCGGGGATATCGACGCCCACCGGGCAACCCTCGACGCAGTTGCGCTTGGGGCACTGGATACAGCGGCCGGCTTCTTCCTTTGCCTGCACTAAACTATAGCCCAGCGCCACCTCGTTAAAGTTCTTGGCCCGTTTTTTGGGGGCCTGGCGGGGCATCGCCACCCGGTTGAGATTCAGCTTTGCCATTTATTCACTCCTTAAGCAGAGTGACTTTTCTGCCACTCCTCGTAAGCGCACTTCTCTTCGCCCAGGTAGATACGCTGGCGGGCGGCCAGGAGGTCCCAGTCAACTTTATGCCCGTCGAAATCGGGGCCGTCGACGCAGGCGAACTTGGTCTCGCCGCCGACGGCTACCCGGCAGCAGCCGCACATTCCCGTGCCGTCGACCATGATGGGGTTGAGGCTGACGATGGTCTTGACCCCGAAGGGCAACGTGGTCAGGGAGCAGAACTTCATCATGACCACGGGGCCGATGGCGACGACGCGGTCAATCTTTTCGCCGTTTTCCAACAGCTCTTTGAGCGGCACGGTGACGACACCCTTGCGGCCGTAGGAGCCGTCGTCGGTGGTAACGATGAGCTTATCGCTGGTGGACTTCAGGACGTCCTCCCAGAAGAGCAGCTCTTTAGTCCGCGCCCCCAGGATGGAGATAACCTTGTTGCCCGCCTTTTTAAGCTCGCGGGCGATCGGGGCGACGGGTGCCGCCCCCACCCCACCGGCGACACAGACAACGGTGCCGAACTTTTCGATTTCGGCGGGCAGGCCCAGGGGGCCGACGAAGTCGGCGATGGCATCGCCTTCTTTGAGTAAAGCCAGGCGGGCGGTGGTGGCGCCCACCTCCATAAAGACGATGGTAACCGTGCCTTCTTTTTCGTTCCAGTCGGCGACGGTGAGGGGAATGCGCTCGCCCTTTTCGTCAATCCTGACCACGACGAACTGCCCCGCCCGAGCCTTTTTGGCTACGGCGGGGGCTGCCATCCGGAAAAGGTGAATCTGGGGCACCAGGTCTTTTTTAGCTAAAATCTTATACAAAGCGGCTCACCTCATTAAGATACTAAAAAGGCTGCCCCTGAAGAGTTTTCAGAGGTAGCCCTATCGATAGTTATTCATAAAGCTCAATCCATAAAGAGAGGATAGCGGCAAATCTCAAAAAATTCAAGCCGTTTTGAGCCTGAAACCCGTTGCCTAATTACCATTTAAGGTATATTATTATAAGCACCGCATTTGCCCTGGAGAAAGGGGTGGTTATTTTTGCCAATTCAAGCCACGATTTCAAAGCCCGAACGTCATTAAAAGTAATCTGCCGAGGTGTTAACGATGGTCGCCGAGCTTATTCACATTGGATTCGGAAATATACTGGCTATGAACAGGGTCATTTCCATAGCTTCGCCAAACTCCGCACCCACCAAACGAACTATCCAACAGGCTAAAAGTAAGGGGCTGCTGATTGATATGACCAGCGGCCGAAGGACCAAAGCCGTTATCTTTGCCGATAGCGGGCACATTATTCTGGGCGCCCTCGCCCCGGAAACCATTGCTGGCCGGCTGCAAGCCAGCCGAGGAGGCCCATTGCTGAAGCCAGAGCCAAGCGATGAAAAAGACGAAGCCTAGAATTGAAGCCCCCTTCAACCCCACCCCCAAACCACTGCTTATCGTCCTCTCCGGTCCCTCCGGAGCGGGCAAGGACGCCGTCTTGAACCGAATGAAAGCATCGGGCTACCCCGCCAGGTTTATCACCACCGCCACCACCCGCCCCCGGCGCGCCGACGAAGAAGATAATGTCGCCTATAAATTCGTCTCCGAGAAAGATTTCCAGAAGATGGTGACCAAAAAAGAGCTGCTGGAATACGCCAATGTCTACGGGAACTGGTACGGCGTGCCCAGAGAACCGGTCAAGAAAGCCCTGGAGGCAGGAATAGATACCATCGTGAAGGTCGACGTTCAGGGGGCGGCTACGCTTAAAAAAATCCTGCCCGAGGCGGTTTTTATCTTTCTTACCTCCCCGTCAACGGAGGAGCTTGAGACCAGGCTGAGGGAGCGCCAGACGGAATCCGAGTTCGACTGCGACCTGCGCCTGAAGACCGCCGCAGAGGAGATAAAGCAGCTGCACCTCTTCGACTATATCGTGCTCAACGAGCGGAATGAAATCGAGCGGGCGGCATCAGCCATCGAAGCCATTATCACCGCCGAAAAGTGCCGCCGCACTCCCCGTGAAATCAGCCTGTAACCGGACAGAACATCAGCTTGAACTAAGAAAACAGGCTAATAAGGAAATAAATCAGGCCAGAGATAACACCAGCTGCTGGGATAGTAAAAAGCCAGGCCCAAACAATGCGGAGGGTCACGTTCCAGCGTACGGCAGAAAGCCGATTAGCCGAACCTACACCCGATATCGCCCCAGTGATAACATGAGTAGTACTCACCGGAATACCCATATGCGTGGATAAGAAAATACTGGAAGCAGCCGCCGTCTCAGCGCAGAAGCCATCAATCGGCCTTAATTTTGTAATCCTTTGCCCCATTGTCTTGACAATCCGCCAACCGCCGCTGAGTGTGCCCAGAGCAATAGCGCCGTGCGCACTTAGAACCACCCACAAAGGCACCTGGAAACTCGAGATTAAACCGCCGGCAAAAAGAAGGCTGGTTATGATACCCATAGTTTTCTGAGCATCGTTACCACCGTGACCCAAACTAAAAGCCGCGGCTGAAAAAAGCTGTAGAATCCGCGACCACCTATCAACGGCAGCCGGTCTTTGCTTTAATAAATATATAATCCATGTGGTAATAATCTTTAAAAAATAACCTAAAACTAAGCCAATCGCCGGCGCTAAGACAATAAAAATCAGTGTTTTGTACCAGCCGCTGGCGATAATCACCCCAAAGCCGCCGTTTACTATAGCAGCTCCAGCGTACCCGCCGATTAGAGCGTGAGAGGAACTACTGGGCAGTCCAAAATACCAGGTAATCAGGTTCCAACAAATAGCGCCAATAAGTCCGGCAAGAATTACCGTTGGCGTTATTGTTTCAATGTTAATCATTCCATTGCCGATTGTTGTCGCCACGCCGGTACCAAATATAAGAAAGGCTATAAAATTAAAAAAGGCGGCCCAGATGACAGCTAGTCTCGGCGATAGAACCCTGGTCGAAACGACGGTGGCGATAGAATTGGCGGCATCGTGCATTCCGTTGGTGAAATCAAAAGCCAGAGCGATGATGATGATGACAATTAAAAATAGTAAGCTTAAAGAGAGCATATAAGCTCCCGAGAAGGGTGGAGGATTTCAGTGCTTAACATAGCCAAGCAAATATCAACGGGAACTAAGATTAACCATGTTTGAGAGCTACCCCTTCTAGGACATCAGCCACGTCCTCGCACCGGTCGGTGGCGCTCTCCATATGCTCATAAATCTCGCGCCACTTAATGACACGAGCCGTGTCTGTGGAATCACTAAAAAGCTCAGCCATCGCCGAGCGGTATACTCTGTCGGCCACATTCTCCAGCCGGTTAATCTCGACGCAGCGCTTGAGGACCTGGCTCAAGACAAGGCGCTTGCGTAGCTGGGGCATTACCCTCTCCACCTCCTCCGCCGCCTGCACGATAATATCGGCCAGCTCCTTGGCCCTCGGTCCGGGGCGATCCACCTTATAAAGAAGCATAGCATCGCTGGCAGCGTGAATAAAATCAGTGATATCATCCAGGGAGTGGGCCAGCTGGACTATATCCTCCCGGTCGAAAGGAGTGACGAAGGTGCGGTTCAACCGTGCCATAATCTCGTGGGTAATGGTGTCCCCCTGGTGTTCGAGTTCGGTTATTTCGTTTACCTTCTGCTCAACATTTTCCCAGTTATCAACCATCTCCTTAAGCTTGTGAGCCGCTTCTACCATATTGCGGGAGCTCTCCTCAAAAAGGGGGAAGAAGACCTGCTCACGGGGAATAAAAGAAAACCTCACGTTCTAACTCTCCTTTGCCATCGTGAGTTTAGTTGAGAGATGGCTAATTGTCAAGCAATAGAAGTTATTGACAGCCAGCGCTTAGAGGCATAAACTTACCAAATTGTAGGCTATAAAATCGCGGGCTTTAGTGGTAAAATCGGGTAAACCAAAATATGCAAGATAGCTACCGACCCAAACCCGGCGACAGGATTTTCCGTCCCCGGCGGATTAAGCTGCCCCACCTAAGACGAGTACTGGGAGTTCCCGCCCTGTTCAGCGCCGGCTATGGAGATGTGGGTTCCTCCATCTACTACGGTCTGGGCGTTGTTGCCCTGTTCGCCCTGGGCGCTACCCCCATAGTGCTGATGATAGCCGGTATTATTTACATCTTCAATGCCCTTACCTATGCTGAGGGTTCAGCCATGATACCTGAAGCTGGCGGTTCAGCCAGCTTTGCCCGCCACGGCTTTAACGACATGGCGGGGTTTATTTCTGGCTGGGCATTAATGCTGAGCTATATTGTTACCATGGCTATCTCCGCCTATACCATTCCGCCATACTTAAGCTATTTTTGGCCGATACTGAACGAGCCGGTAATCGGCACGATGGTCTCCATGGGAATCATTGCCTTCCTGATGCTCATAAACGTTCTGGGGGTAAGAGACTCGTCAAGAGTGAATATATTCTTCATCAGTATCGACATAGCTACCCAGATTACACTGGTGGTTCTGGGAATCGTGCTAATAGTGGCGGTAAACCCGGGAGTCTTATTTCACAATATGTTCGGGGCGGGCAACTGGCCGTCCACGCAGAACCTGATTTTCGGCATTGCCATTGCCGCCCTGTGTTTTACCGGCGTGGAGACCGTATCTCAACTGGCCGAAGAGACGCGAGCGCCAGCCAAAAAGATACCCCAGGCATACGTTCTGATGATAGTCGCCGTTATGGTTTTATTCGCCGGCATTTCTATAGTCGCTCTGTCCGCCATGACTCCTCAAGTGCTGGGCGACCCGGTCAACGGCTGGGCCAGAGACCCGATAGCCGGTATTGCCGCCAACCTGCCTTCGGATATCCTGCAGGATATCTTCGCCCCATTAGTTGCCGTACTGGCGGCCAGCATCCTGCTCACTGCCACCAATGCCGGGCTGATGGGAATCTCCCGTCTTTCCTATAACCTGTCTTCACACCACCAGCTGCCAGCGGCTTTAAGCCGGGTACACCACCGTTTCCGGACTCCCTATATCGCCATTATCCTGTTCTGCCTGATATCCCTGCTGGTGTTAACGCCAGGCTTTTTCTCGGCTAACTTTTTTGCCGATTTAGGCGCTTTGTATGTCTTCGGCTCCCTGCTCTGCTTTGCCCTGGCCCATGCTTCTATTCTGGCTCTGCGGATGAGAAAACCCGACCTGGAACGCCCCTTCAAGCTCCGCTGGAATATCAAGACTAAGGGGAAAGAACTACCCATGACGGCTATCCTCGGCTTAATTGCCACCTCGGTAATATGGATAATAGTAATAATTACCCAGCCCTATAGCCGCGGGGTGGGATTCGGCTGGTTGGCGGTGGGGTTAATTATCTACTGCATCTACCGCTGGAAATCGCGTTTGCCGTTAACCCACCTACCCAAAAAGCCTGGGGAAAAGGGTATTGTAGATTCTACAACAGAAGACTATAATACCAAACATCCACTATGAACGGGAATAGAAGGCAATGGAGTTTCATAAAATTCTGGTGCCGGTAACTGGCAGCACGGCTGATGACGAGGCAATAAGGTTAGCCTGCAGGCTGACCAAGAAGAAGAATAAGGGCAAAATCTGGGTAATATACGTGGTCACGGTGAAGCGCTCTCTGCCACTGGATGCTGAGATTGAACCTGAAGTCAAAAAGGCTGAAGACGTCCTGAACCGTATCTCCAACGTGGCTGAGAACGAAGACTATGAGGTAGAGACCGACCTCCTTCAAGCCCGTGAAGCCGGCCCCACTATCGTCGATGAAGCCGTAGAGCGGGAGGCCGACTTAATCCTGATGGGTGTTATCTATAAGAGACGTTTCGGGCAGTTCAGCCTGGGCAGCGTGGTGCCCTACGTGCTGCAGAACTCGCCCTGCGAGGTTATACTGTACCACCAATATACTCCGTAGTTTGGGTTTAAGGTTATGAAAGTAGTAATCATGGGCTGCGGCCGGGTGGGGGGGAAGCTGGCGGGGCTTCTGGATATCGAGGGGCACAACGTTACCATCCTGGACATCGATGAATACAGCTTCCGCCGACTGCCGCCCGAGTTCGGGGGCACCGCCCTGGTGGGCAACGGCACCGACGAGGACGCGCTCAAAAAGGCGGGCATCGAGAAAGCCGACGCTTTTATCGCCCTTACCCAGGGGGATAATCGCAACATAATGGCCTGCCAGATTGCCAAGCACATCTTTAACGTGCCCCGGGTTCTCTGCCGCACCTACGACCCGCTGCGACAGGAGCTTTTCGGCTCGCTGGGCATTGAGACCTTCAGCCCGACCACCATATTCGCCCAGATGCTAAAGGAGCGGCTGCTCAAGGCAAAACCAACAGGAGAGAAGAAGGCTAAGTAATGTATATTATTGTTGTCGGCGGGGGCCAGGTGGGCTATTACCTGGCCAAGGCGCTGATGGACGAGGGGCATGAGCTGCTGGTGCTGGAAAAGGACGCCGCCAGGACCGCCTTTATCTGTAACGACCTGGGCAGTGTTTGCGTCCGCGGCGACGGCTGCGAGATGACCACCCTGGCCGAAGCGGGGGCGGGGCGAGCCGACATGTTCATCGCCGTTACCGGAGAAGACGAGGATAACCTGGTTTCCTGCCAGGCTGCCAAGCATAAATTCAATGTGCCCCGTACCGTAGCCCGCATCAATAACCCCAAGAACGAGACTATCTTCAAGAAAATGGGCATCGACGTCACCATCAGCAGCACCAATATCATCATGGAGAGCATAGAGGAAGAGATGCCCACCCACCCCTTAACGCACCTGTTGGACATCCAGGAGCAGGGGCTGGAGATTGTGGAGATAAAAATCCCGCCCCACTCCCCTGCCATAGGTAAGACGGTGAAGGAGCTTTCGCTGCCGGCGGGGAATACATTATCGCTGATTATTCGCAGCCAGCAGAAGCCTTTCGTCCCCGACAAAGACACCATCCTCGAGGCTGAAGACCAAATAATAGCCATCACCACCCCCGAGTCAGAAGAAGCGCTGGGGACTACCCTCAGAGGCTCCTGAGCGCTGAAAGCTAACGGCTTCCCAGCTAGCGAGGCTGTGGTTGCTTAAATGCCTTGGTCGCCAGGGTCTCGATTAAGAATCCCCAGATGACCGGTATGACAAAGAGCTGCCAAGGGTCAGGATATATGTCAACGCCGATGATGGCCAAGAACACCCCGAAGAGGGCTCCCCAGAATGCTCCATGAGCCGCCCAGTGCATTTTGAGCGAACTCGCCCCGATGGTGAACCCCAGGACGGTGTGGTGTAACAGAAAGGCAACTCCAATAGGCCAGAAGTCAACTTCGGCAGTATATCGGGACAAAAACATGCAGATGACGCCAAATACTGCTCCCAGGATGGTGGTGGTAATCAGACGAGATGCTTTCATTCTTCACCTCCGTAATATTGGCGCTATTATATTCCAGCCCGCTGCCCGCTGTCTACCCCCACCAAATTCACCGCGATAAACGAGAACAATGTATTCATTGCCCGGTGTTTATTTGCTATACTAGGTGAAGCTAACACCAGGAGGATTCCCGTGACCGCAGGCAAGCTCGACCGATTCTGGGCGCTGATTACCCTGCTGCTGATAGCCGTTATCGTTATCGGGGGCATTATTGTCTGGCAGAACTACCGCCCCAACCACCCCATAGAGATTTCCCTGTCACCGACTCCAGAATCAACCGGGGAGGTTTGCCAAGGAGAGCCACAGAAGATAGATATTAACCGCGCCGAAGCCTGGCTGCTGGAGGCATTGCCCGGCATCGGCCCGAGCAAGGCGCAGGCTATCATCGCTTACCGCCAGCAGAACGGGGGCTTTAGCGACATCGCCGAAATAACCGAGGTTGAAGGCATCGGGCAAACCATCTACAACGATATCCGGGAGCTGATTACCGTAGGCGATTAACACTTTAAGGAAGGCCGTTGGCACTTATAAGCTTCAGCGGTGCCTGGGTGGCTGGTATCTTTCTGGGGTCGAGGCTGGCTCTGCCCTTTGCCCTCATCTTTATCGGGCTGGCCCCCCTCCCCCTGCTTTTTTTCTTTCCCCAAAGACGCAGGTTGATAATAATAGCCGCCGTCTGCCTTATCGCCTTTTTCGGGGGGGCCCTGTGCTACCAGGCGAGTTTGCCCCCCGACGACGAGAGCCACATCAAGTTCTATAACGGCCGGGAGGTTGAAATCGAGGGGATGGTGAGCGCCGACCCCGAGGTCAGGGATAGTTCCACCCACATACAGCTGTCGGTCAGCGCCATAGACCCTGAAAATGAAGGGTGGCGGGAGGTGGGGGGAGATGTCCTCTTGTTCGTTCCCCGCTACCCAGAATACGAATACGGCGATGTTTTGCGGGTAACGGGGGAGCTGGAGGCGCCGACCCAGCTCGGCGACTTCGACTATCAGGGCTACCTGGAGCACCAGGGAATCTACGCCACCATGCTCTTCTACAGCTCGGAGGATGGCGATATAGAGGTTTTAGCCAAGGGCCAGGGGGTTAAGCCGCTGGAATGGATTTACTCGTTGAGAAAGAGCATGTCGGAGAGCATCGCCGAGGTTATGCCCGAGCCGCAGGCAGCGCTCACCCAGGGTATTGTCCTGGGCATCAGGTATAACATTCCAGCCGAGGTCAAAGCCGATTTTACTCAATCCGGCACTACTCACGTACTAGCCATATCGGGGGTCAACCTCAGCATCATAGCTGGTATATTACTCAGCATCGGCATATGGTTCTTCGGCAAAAGACGCTATATCTACATCTGGCTGGCACTAGGCATAATCTGGCTCTACACCCTGCTCACCGGCATGAATCCTCCGGTAGTCCGCGGGGCAATTATGGCCAGCGTGTTTCTCGCCGCCGAGCTTCTGGGCCGACAGCGCACCGCCATCACCTCGCTCGCTTTCGCCGCCGCAGTCATGGCCGGCATCGACCCGCCCATCCTTTTCGACGCCTCCTTCCAGTTGAGCGTTTTAGCCATGGCCGGACTGATTTTTATCACCCCTCCCCTACGCGGGCTGGGCCAGCGGCTGGTCGGCGCCACCCTGGGGGAGAAGGGACTAGCCGTCTCTTTAGCCAATATTATTACCGATAGCTTCAGTGTGACCTTAGCCGCCACCATCGCCGTCTGGCCGCTGATTGCCCACTATTTCGGCGTCGTCTCCCTGGTGGGACCTCTGGCAACTTTCTTAGCCCTGCTGGCACTGCCAGCGATTATTATCAGCGGGGCGGCGGCGGGGCTTATTGGGCTTGCCTTCGTGCCCCTCGCCCAGGGCATAGGCTGGATTGCCTGGCTCTTCACTTCATATATGCTCTTGATAGTAAAAGGTTCCGCCGCCCTTCCCCTATCTTCCCTTAAGGTCGGCCCGGTTAGCCCCGCCCTTATCGCCGTCTATTATTTAGTCCTGGTCGCTATTATCTGGCTCGTCAGTAGATGGGGGGAGAGGTCTAAAAACTGGCTGGGGTCGGGGGTGAAGAGGTCATCGGAGCTTATTTCCCATCTGCCCTGGAGATGGGTTATACCGCCGCTGGTAATTCTGGCGGTGCTGGCGTCGGCGGCGGCAATCACCATGCCTGACGACGAGCTTCATGTCAGCTTTCTCAATATCGGGCAGGGCGACGCCATACTGATTCAGCGGGGCAGCCAACAGGTGCTCATCGACGGGGGGGCCAGCCCCCAGACGTTGACTGGAGAACTGAGCGACAGGATGCCCTTCTGGGACCGGACGATAGAGCTGGTGGTGCTGACCCATCCCGACGACGACCACATCAGCGGGCTGGTGGAGGTCCTGGAGCGATACCGGGTGGAGCAGGTGCTCTATCCCGATTTAGAGGTTTTAGATGACTTCGAAGACCCGTTGTCTTTATATCAGAGATGGGAAGAGCTAATCGAGGAAAAGGGTATCGCCTGCACCGCAGCTCGGGCCGGCGAGGCGATTGACCTGGGGGACGGGGTAACGATGACCGTGCTCAACCCGCCGGCGACATTGCTGGAGGGCACGGACTCCGATGTAAATAATAACAGCGCCGTCCTGCGCTTGGATACGGGGCGGGTAAGCTTTTTGTTCACCAGCGATATAATGTGGGAAGCCGAATTCGGGCTTATCGCCCGTGGAGCCGAGCTTTCCAGCACCGTGCTCAAGGTCGCCCACCACGGCTCGTATACCTCCACCACCGCCGATTTCCTGGCGGCGGTAAGCCCGCAGCTGGCGGTTATCTCGGTGGGGGAGGATAACCCCTATGGCCACCCCAGCGACGAGGTCATGGACAGGTTGGAGGCAAATCCGGACATCGAGAATATCTTCCGCACCGATGAGCAGGGGACGATAGAATTCATCACCGACGGGGAGAGGCTGTGGGTGGTGGTGGGCGAATAATCCTGAAGCCGGCAAAATTGCGGTTGTTTACAATCCGTGCTAGAATACGCCCCGTATCACCTAGGGTTTTAAGTTAAAAGGAGGTGCTAAAGATGAAGCGCAAACGCATTTTTATCCCCCTGGTTATCAGCCTGGTTTTGGTCTTAAGCCTGCTTTCGTTGGGGGCGGATGGGTGTCCGACTTCCAACAAATACAACCTGACGACCAACGTCAGCCCGACAGAAGGCGGTTCCGTTTTGCCTTCGGGGGGCAGCTACGACCCCGGGGTGAATGTAACGATAACCGCCACCGCCAACAGCGGCTACGTCTTTGATTACTGGAGCGGCAGCGCCAGCGGCACCAGTCCCACCACCACCGTAGTCATGGACGCACACAAGAGCGTTACCGCCAACTTTACGCCGCAAGCCCAAACCTATACCCTGACGACAAGCGTCAGCCCGAGCGGGGCTGGCTCCGTCTCGCCTTCCGGGGGCGAATATGACGCTGGGTCTTCGGTATCGCTTTCCGCCACCGCCAACAGCGGCTACGCCTTTGATTACTGGAGCGGCAGCGCCTCCGGCACCAGCCCCTCCACCACCATTGTCATGGACTCGGATAAGAGCGTCATCGCCAACTTTGTCGCTACAGGGCCCGCGTTGCCGTTTGCCGACGACTTCAGCCAAGACACAGGCGACTGGGATATCTATTCCGACTCCAGCGGCCAGGTTTTCTATGAGGGCGGCTGGCTTCACCTGCTTAATTACGCCACGGCTGCTTCTGATACCTATACTCTGGTTTATCGGTACTTAGATGATTTCATTTTGGAAGTGGAGACAAAGCTCGTTGACGGCACCGACGATAACTGGCAGACGGTGCTCTGCCGCGTTCAAGATGAAGATAACTACTATGCCTTTGGCGTTAGCGCCGATGGTTACTACGATATAGTTGGGTTTTTTGAGGGGGAAATGATAGTTCTTGCGTCACTTACCTATTCAGGCTATATCAACCAGGGCGTGGGCGCCGTCAACCTCATCCATATCGAGTGCGTCGGCAGCAGCCTGACCTTAGCGGTTAACGGATATGTATTGGAGCAGGTTACGGATAATTCCGTCAGCGGCGGTTATATCGGTTTGGAAGCGCAAGCGCTCTCGGGTACATTTACCGAGATTGCCTTCGATAACCTGATAGTTGTCGAGCCCTCCGCGGGGCCCACGGTGCTCTTTTTCGATGACTTCAGCCAGGATACGGGCGACTGGGATATTTATTCCGACTCCAGCGGTCAGGTTTTCTACGAGAGCGGCTGGCTTCACCTGATTCATTACACCGATGCCTCCCTTGACACCTATACTCTGGCTTATCAGTACTTAGATGATTTCATTTTGGAGGTGGAGACCAAGCTCGTTGACGGCACCGACAATAACTGGCAGACGGTGCTCTGCCGCGTTCAAGATGAAGATAACTACTATGCCTTTGGCGTTAGCGCCGATGGTTACTACAACCTAGCCAAGTTCATTGATGGAGAGCCGACATATCTTGTGTACGCTACCTACTCAGACTATATCAACCAGGGGTGGGATGTGGTCAACACTGTATACATCGAGTGTATCGGCAGCAGCCTGACCTTAGCGGTTAACGGATATGTATTGGATACGGTTACCGATTACAGCTTTTATGGTGGTTATATTGGCTTTATAGCCAATTCGCTCGACGGCAGCTTCACCGAGATTGCCTTCGATAACCTGATAGTTGTCGAGCCGTAAAGAGCCGCGGGACTAAATGGAATAAAGGGCGGCTGGCGGATTAAAACTCCGCCAGCCGCTTTTTTGTTGCCCTCAACTAACAATCCCTAACCTTTTTCTCCGAACTGCGTTATAGTATAGTAGAATACGGATAACAAACAGGAGGCTCTATTATGAAAAAGCTGATAATCGGGCTGGCGCTGGTGGTATTGCTGCTGGTGCCCGCCGCCTGCGCCGAGGAGGCACAGGAGGGGGGAGGCTCATACTCGGACTCAGGCTATCCGGCTCCGACAGAAGGGGGCGGGGTGGATAAGGCGAATGGTAGCGGTGAGGATTACTCGACGGTAGTCGACGAGGAGCGGATGATAGTCCGCAACGGCGATATGTCGCTGGTGGTGGAGGATATAAACCAGGCCATCGAAGATATAACCCAGATGTCGTTAGCCTTCGGCGGCTACGTGGTATCGTCTTACATTCAGGGGGAGGAAGAGGAGATGAGGGGGTGGATTTCTTTCCGCGTGCCCGACGATAAGTTCGAGACGGCGCTAACGCAACTGCGCGACATGGCGGTGAGGGTGGAATCGGAGCAAACATCCAGCCAGGATGTGACCGAGGAGTATATCGACCTCCAGGCGAGGCTGGGGAACGCCGAAGCCACCGAGCAGCAATACCTGGCGCTGCTGGACAAAGCCGTGGACGTGGAAGATATACTCAATATTTATAACTACCTTTCGCAGGTACGCTCCGAGATAGAGCAGCTCAAGGGGCAGATACAATACCTGGAGAAGACCACCTCGACGAGCCTGATTTCGGTATCCCTGGAGCCTGAGACCACGGATAAGCCGCTGGTCCACGCCGGCTGGAGCGCGCTGGAAGTGCTGAAGGCCGCTGCCCGAGGGATTGTTGCCTTCGGACAGGTGCTGGGCACCATAGCTATCTGGCTGCTCATCTTCATCCCCGTCTGGGGAACCATACTGGGGATTATCCTCTGGCGGCTTCACAAAAAGAAGAAAGCCAGGAAATAACATAAGATACCGGGGAGGGCTTAACCGGTTGAAAGCCGCCGGGTAAGCTCTTCCCGGCTCAGGCCGGCAATAGAGATGAGCTTGTTCCTCGAGCTATGACCCTTGAGGATAGTCAAATCGCCTTTGCTCAAACCCAGTTTCTGGGCGAGAAAGGCGATTAACTCTTTGTTAGCCTTGCCCTTAACGGGAGGGGCTGCCACCTTTACCCGCAAGACACCCTCCGAGAAGCCAGCCAGCTCATTTCTGGCGGCATTGGGGTGCACGCGCAGCCAAAGCTCAACTCCTCTTTCCGAAAGAGACATAACAGTCGTCTATTGGGTTAACCGGTTAGGATGCCTGGCTTATTATTCGCGCTTGCCAGCAGACATGGCGATGGTGGCCAGGAATAGAACGCCTGCGAGAATCAGCCAGAACGTTGCGGTCATCGCCGCCATCAGCGGGTCAAAGACCTCGGCAGCGGTGAGGATGCCCATCACGCCACACAGCGCAGCCAGGATATTAATAAAACCGCCTAGCATTCGAGCCTCCTTTCCCTAAGCCCAAAAGGGCTCATTGAATAACCCTTCGTGATTGCTATATAATAAAATGCCAATTAGTCCAAGTCAATAGATTAGGGGTAGAATTTTATGAAGTTAACCAAAAACTTATATTTCTTCGCCGAGAAGGGAATGATGGACTGCAACAGCTATGTCATCAAGGACAGGACGAGCCTGCTCATCGACCCGGGGCTGACGCAGTTCCTACCAGCGCTGATAGAGGAGATGCAGCGGGACGGCATCGACCCCAAGGATATAAAGCTTATCGCCAACACCCACCTCCACGGCGACCACTGCTGGGCCAACGACGCCTTCAAGAAGCTATCGGGGGCGGAAATCCTGATGCACCCGGTGCAGAAGCAATTCGGGCAGGCCGCCGCCGTCCAGACGTCGCAGTTCTTCGGCGTTTCCGCCGTCGAGTTCAGCGAGGACAGGCTGATGGATAAGGAGCGGCTCAATCTGGGGGAGACGGAAATCGAGCTTATCCCCTCCCCGGGTCATTCGCCCGACAGCGTCTGCTATTATTGCCCGAATGATAAAGTCCTCATCTGCGGGGATGTTATCTTCAGCCAGAACACGGGGCGGGTCGACCTGCCCGGGGGCAGCGCCGCCCAGCTCAAGGCATCCATCGAGAGGCTGTCGCAGCTGGACGTAGAATACCTGCTGCCCGGCCACATGGACATCGTCGTCGGCAGGGAGAACGTTAAGAAAAATTTTGAGTTCATCAAGAAATATGTGCTCGGCCATCTCTAAAGGGGGCGCCAGTGACCATAGACTCTCTTGAGCTGGGACCGATAAGGCCGCCGAGCGAGGCTTCTTCCCTGCTGCTGCGGGTGACCCGAAACTGCTCTTGGAACCGCTGTAAGTTCTGCCATATCTACAAGGGGAAGCGGTTCGAGCTAAGGCCGGTGGCGGATATCAAGCAGGACATCCTGGCCGTTAAGGCGATACAGGACAAGCTGAAAGAAGCCGCCCTGAAAGCGGGCTACGGGGGTGAGATAGAAGCCGCCGCCGCTGCCATCTTGAACAACCCTTTGAGCGAGACCCACTTTAACGTCGCCCTCTGGCTCTACCACGGGGGCACCAGCGCCTTCCTCCAGGACGCCAACACCCTAATTATGCCGACACCCGACCTGGTCGAGGTCATAAAGTTCCTCAAAGAAACCCTGCCCAGCATCACCCGCATCACCAGCTACGGGCGTTCCAAGACCGCCGCCAAGAAGAAGCTGACCGAGCTGAAGGCGCTGCACGAGGCGGGGCTCGACCGACTGCACATCGGGCTGGAATCGGGCTACGACCCCCTGCTGGCATACATGGACAAGGGGGTTACCGCCGCCGACCACATCGCGGGGGGCAAGAAGATAGTCGCCTCGGGCATCTCGCTTTCCGAGTACGTGCTGCTGGGGATGGGGGGCAAAAAGATGTGGCGGGAGCACGCCACCGAGACGGCCCGGGTGTTAAACGAGATAAACGCCGACTTTATCCGGGTGAGGACGCTGACCATCAAGGAGGGCATGCCCTTATACGGCGAGGTCAAGAGCGGCCAATTCATCCGGGCTAGCGACGAGGAGATTGTCGCCGAGGAGAAGCGGCTCATCGAGAACCTTGATTGCCGTTCTAATTTTGTCAGCGACCACATCACCAACCTGCTCCAGGAAATCGAGGGCAGGCTGCCCGACGACAAGGAGCAGATGCTGGCGGTGATAGACAGATTCCAGTCCCTATCCGCCGAGGAGAGGCAGAACTTCCGGCTGGGGAGAAGGATAGGCATATACGCCGCTCTGGACGACCTCAACGATGCCAGCAAACACGGGCTGGTGGCGCAAGCCGTAGCCAAGGTGGCCAAGAACGGGAAGGTGGACGAGGAGATAATATACTCCTTTATGGAGCGGTTTATATAAGTCTCGGGGGGTTGACGGGTGGTTTAGAATATGAGCTAATATTACAGCCCTGATGATTCGGGGCGACGGGGGGTAACTATGGCTGAAGAGTTTCTGGTAGCCAAAGAGCTTCACAAGAGCTTCAACGAACACAAAGCCGTCGACGGCGTTTCTTTCACTATCCACAAGGGGGAAAACTTCGGCCTGCTGGGACCCAACGGCGCGGGCAAGACGACGACGATACGCATGCTTTCCACCGTCCTGAAGCCCGACAGCGGCGACGTCACCGTGGCGGGCCATTCCGTAAAGCACGATTCCGATGCCGTGCGCGACATCATCGGCTTCTGTCCCCAGGAGCTAGCCCTCTACGAAGAGCTTTCCGCCCTGGATAACATGGTCTTTTTCGGGCGGATGGTGGGGCTGGACGGCAAGGAAGCCAAAGCCCAGGCGATGAAGCACCTGGAGATGATGGGGCTGGCGAATAGAGCCAAGGGGAAGATAGCCAAGTTTTCCGGGGGCATGAAGCGGCGCATCAACCTGGCGATTGCCCTGATGGGAGACCCCGAGCTTCTCTTCCTGGACGAGCCGACGGTGGGCATCGACCCCCAGTCGCGGAACAACATCTACGAGACTATCGAGGGGCTGCAGGCTAAGGGGATGACCATTCTCTACACCACACATTATATGGAGGAAGCCAACCGCCTCTGCGACCGCGTGGCTATCATCGACGGGGGGAAGATAATCGCCCTCGACACCCCGCACAACCTCAAGAGCCAGATCGGGCCGCCGGACAAGGTAACCCTGGAGGACGTCTTCCTGAAACTGACCGGGCGCAGCCTCCGCGATTAGATATGAATAGAGCCTTTATCGTCGCCATAAGGGAAGTCCGCACCTATTTGCAGGACAAGGCCGACCTTGCCTTCAGCCTGCTTTTGCCCATAGTCATCTTCGCCCTGATGTATTTCGCCTTCGGCGGGGAGTCCCTGTTCCACGGCACCGTCCATGTGGTGAACGAAGACGAGGGGGGCGCCTATTCTGCGGTATTTTTGGAGCAGCTCGAGGCAATCGATGTCCTCGATGTCGAGCTGCTCGCCGCCGAGGACGCCGACGCCAAGCTGGAGGACTCCGACCTGCTCATGGTCATTTATATACCCGAGGACTTCTCCGAAAATCTCGCCTCGGGAGAGCCGGCGCAGCTGCTCTTTAAGCAGCGGGGCAACGGGGGGGACGAGGGGCAGATAGTAGCCAGCCTGGTTTACGGCGTGGCCGAGCAGATGAACCAAGAGTTCCAGGTCTACAGCGAGGTGAACAGCGCCCTGGCGGAATACGATATTCCCCGGGAGCGCATCAATATTGTCACCCAGAACTACCTCGACCAGGAGCGAGCGAGTCCCGTTATCGGGGTCAACGAGCAGACGGTAGGCTCCAGCCCCGACCCGGTCAACCTCTTCCTGCCCGGGGTGGTTACCATGTTCGTGCTCTTCGCCATAACCTTAAGCGCCCGCGCCATCGTCGAGGAGCGCCGCAAGGGGACGCTGGAAAGGCTGCTGACCACCCGCCTGAGCGTGGGGCAGCTTTTCATGGGCAAGTTCCTAGCCAATGTCTCCCGCGGCTTCGTGCAGACATTAATCTTGTTGATACTGGCCTATATCGTCTTCCAGATTTTCACCCCGCTTACCTTTATCGAGTGCCTGGTTATCGCCCTGATTTTTGCCGCCGCCGCCAGCGCCCTGGGGATGGTTATCGCCGCCGTCGCCCGCAGCGAGGACGGGGCTACCTGGATTGCCGTCTTCTTCACCATGGTTATGGTGATGCTGGGCGGCACCTTCTTCGAAATCGGCGAGGGCTCGGCGCTCTATACCATAAGCCAGTTTTCCATCAACACCTACGCCAACAGCGCTTTTAAGACGATCATATCCGAGGGAGGCTCCCTGGCCAATCTGGGTCTGGAGCTGGGGGTAATGGCCGGGGTGGCCGTGGTCGGGCTGGTCTTGAGCCGTATTCTCTTTAAGGTTATGCCGGGAGGCAAATAGGCACTGATGAAACGACTGACGCATATCTGGTTCATCGCCCTCAAGGACTTAAAGCTCTTCGCCACCGACCGCGGGGCGCTGTTCTTCTTTATATTATTCCCCTTCCTCTTTATCACCCTGTTCACCTTTATGGACATCGGCGCCACCGAGGACACCAGGCTGCAACTGCACATGGTCAGCCAGGAGGCGGAGGGGGGCTTGAGCTACCAGATAATCGACGCCCTGGAGAGCGCGGGCGACTGGGAGATAATCGTGATGGACTACGACGAAGCCTACCAGGCCGTCGAGGATAAGGAGATAAGCGGCTTTGTCGCCTTCCCCGCCGATTTCACCGAGGGGATAATGACCGGGGCGGGCACCGAGCTCGAGGTGGTAACCGACGCCGAAGCCACCAGCCGCAGGGCGGCCCTTTACGGGTTGAGCCAGACCATCGCCTCAAGGGTCGGCGCGCAATACGTCATTGCCAACGCCACCATAGAGCTGCTCATCGAGCAGGGGATAATCGCCCCCGATGATAGCGCCGCCATCGAGCAGGTCATCCAGCCGATTCTGGCGGGGCAGGGAGGCGGGGAAGCCTTTATCGAATACAGGACGGAGAAGGTGGGCGAGGTGGAGGAGGAGAGCGCCTCTAACTGGGTCATCCCCGGCTACCTGGTGATGTTCGTCTTCTTCGGCGCCGCCGTCGGCGCCGAGACCATCGTCCGCGAGCGCCAGAACCATACCCTGGAACGGCTGCTGGCCAGCTCGGTGAGGCAGGAGGCTATTCTGGGGGGTATCTTCACCGGCACGGCGGCCAAGGGGCTGATACAGATATTGCTCTTCTGGGTGGTCGGTATTCTAGCCTTTAACCTCGACCTGGGGCCTTCGCCAGCGGCGGGTATCATTCTTTCTATCCTGACGGTGATTATGTCCGCCGCCTTCGCCGTTATGCTGGCGACGCTGGTCAAGACCCAGCGCAGTGCCGGCTCCATCGCCGTGCTGGCTTCGCTGGTGCTGGCGCCGCTGGGAGGCTGCTGGTGGCCGCTGTTTATCCTGCCCCAGTGGATGCAAGCCCTGGCCAAGATAACCCCGCACGGCTGGGCGACCACGGGCTTCAACAAACTGATGCTCTTCGGCGCCGACTTCGGCGCCGTGGTCCCGGAGATGCTGGCCTTAGTCGGCTTTGCCGTATTATTCAGCGCCATAGCCGTATGGCGCTTCCGCACCAGCGCTGTTGAATAGAGCTGTAAGCCAGCATATGGTAGACTGTAGATAACCCCACTACATCCCGAGGGGAGGTCTATTATGAGCCTGGAAGAGGCAATCGGCGATTTGCTCCGCCAGAAGGGGTTGACGCTGGGGGTGGTGGAATCAGCCACGGGAGGGCTAATATCCCACCGCATCACCAACGTCCCCGGCAGCTCGGACTACTACAAGGGTTCGGTGACCGCCTACAGCAACGATGTCAAGAGCGGGGTGGTTGGGGTGAGCGAGGATACCCTGATTCAGTACGGCGCCGTCAGCCCCCAGGTAGCCGAGGAGCTTGCCGAGGGCGGCAAGATGCTCTTAGGCGCCGATATCTGCATCGCCGACACCGGCATTGCCGGGCCAGGCGGGGCGACGGCGGGAAAAGGGGTGGGGCTTTTTTACCTGGGGCTGTCGCACGGGGAGAGAACCTACAGCCGAAAGCACCAGTTCCGGGGCAACCGCGAGCAGAACAAGCAGAGCGCCGCCGAAGCCGCCCTGGGCTGGCTGAAAGAGTACCTGGTAAGCCTGAAATAGGATCATAAAATATGCTGCAGGAGAAAAGGGTGGTTACCTGCTTCATGGAATCGGGGGGCGAGATATTAATCTTGCGCCGCAGCGGGGAGGTGGGCAGCTACCGGGGGAGATGGGCGGGGGTCAGCGGCTATATCGAGAGCAGCGCCGACGAGCAAGCCCTGACTGAGATAGAGGAGGAGACCGGCCTGGGGCGGGGGGAGATGGAGCTGCTAAAGAAGGGCGAGCCGCTGGCCGTTGAGGACGAGGGGCTGGGAATAAGGTGGGTGGTCCACCCCTATCTTTTCCGCATCAAGGACCGGGATAAAATCAGAATCGACTGGGAGCACAAAGAGGCGAGGTGGATAAAACCGGAAGATATAGAGCACTACCAGACCGTGCCCAAGCTCAAGGAGGCGCTGTCGCGGGTATTATAGCCAAGGAGGTAGAGATGTCGAAGTCAATAGTCAGAGCGGCCTGCGGGCTGCTCATCCTGCTCGTTGTTATCGCCGGCCTGGCGGCCTGTGGCCCAATGTCGGAGCCGGACTACGCCAGCCAGATAGCGGAGAGCGCCCTGCAGAGCCTGAGCGACGGTGATTACGCGACGCACGCGGCACTCTACACCCCCGATGCTCAGGCCACTTTCTCCGAGGCTCAATTTAATACCGGCTGCCAGGAAATAAAAGCTCTCATCGGCGACTATATCGACAAGGAATTCCAGAAGGCGGAAACCCAAGACAGCTACACTGTCGTTTACTATAACGCTAACTTCAGCGAGGAGCCGGATGGCGTCACCGTCAGCATTTATTTCGAAGAGATTGACGGGGAAATGTATATCGCCGGTTTCTGGCTCGATTCCCCCAAGTTAACCGAGCTTAGCGGAGAGTAGCCGCCTTATATAAGCAGTGACCCCTCCCGGCGCCAGCAGCCCGTTTTCGGTGACTATCCCCGTCACCAGCTCCAGGGGGGTAAGGTCGAAATAGGGGTTTTTGACGCTGACCTGCGGCGGCAGTTTTACCCGACCGATAACCTCGGAGGGTTCTTTCTCCTCAAGGTCGACCTCGTCGCTCTTCATCCTGTGGTCGAACTTGAGCGTCTCGCATAATACATAGAAGGGGATGGCGGCTTTTTGCGCCGCCAGCGCCAGCAGGTAGGTCCCGACGCCGTTAACGATAGTGCCGTCGGCGCAAACCCGGTCGGCGCCGACCATCACTTTGTTCGCCGACGAAACGTAAAGTCCCACCGCCGTGTCATCGATAAAGGTTACTTTCATTCCCCGGCGGCCCAGCTCAAGGGCAATCCTCTGGCCGGTCCCTCCCGCACCGGAACGGGTGACGATGACCTCGATACGCTTGCCCTCGGCGGGCGCCTCCCCTAAGACCGCCATCACCGTCGAGCTGTAGCTGTGGGTCATTATCTTATCGCCTTCGGCAATCAGCCCCAAGCCGCAACTGGTAATCTCGGCTATAGCCTGCAGCGAGACCCGGGCTAACTCGTCAGCCTTGCTTACCGCCAGGCCCTTGAGGTAACCCACGCCCTGGCCCGGGGAGACCAGGGAGAGGGCGACCAGGTAACGGTTGACGATGTTGAAGATGGGCGCCATCGCCGGACGTGCCTCCATCAACCCCTTCCCTACACCTTTTAGCTCCTCCAGGAAGTGTTCGGCACTATCCGCCTGGCTGTGCTCGGCAGCGACTTTCAGCACCGCCATCGCCTGCCGGGCCAGCTGGCTGGCGCCCTGAGTCTTATCGTTCCTGATTTCGTCGGTGAGACGGTTAATCTTAGAGCTGATGTTCACAGCTGCATTCTACCACAGTAGAGATACGGGGCAAAGCCCTATTTGGCTATATTCCACCCCACCCCCATTTTATCTATTCCCGCCCTCCACCCTTTTAAGGTAAAGAGGGGCTGCGCCCCTCTTAGACACCCCCTGCAACGACAGTGGGAAGCTCAGGGGTGAAAACCTACAGGAGGGTATAAAGGGGGTACCACCCCTGTAGGGTGGGTATTGGGTGGGAAGAAAAACCTTGGGTGGGGTGGGGCAAACAGGATTGTTATTCTCACCCATCAATGCTATACTCTGACAAACCTCACTAGAGGAGACTTTGCTTATGAAACGGGCTGACGGGCGCGCTTACAACGAACTGAGACCGGCCAAGATAACCCCCGGCTTCCAGAGCTTTGCCGAAGGCTCGGCGCTGATTGAGCTGGGCAAGACCAGGGTGCTCTGCTCGGTTAGCGTCGACGAGAAGGTGCCCCCTTTCCTGAGGGGAAATGGCACGGGCTGGATTACCGCCGAATACGGCATGCTGCCCCGCGCCACCGTCACCCGCAGCCCCCGCGAAGCCTCGCTGGGACGGGTGGCGGGGAGGAGCCAGGAAATCCAGCGCCTCATCGGGCGCTCGCTGCGGGCGATCACCGACCTTACCAACCTGGGGGAAAGAACGCTAATCGTTGACTGCGATGTGCTGCAAGCCGACGGCGGCACCAGGACGGCGGCTATCACCGGAGCTTATGTCGCCCTGCACCAGGCGCTCAAGACCCTGGCCAATATGGGGATAATAAGCTCGATACCGCTGATAAGCGCCGTGGCCGCCACCAGCGTGGGCATCGTCCACAACCACCAAATGCTGGACCTTTGCTACGACGAAGACTGCAACGCCGCCGTTGACTTTAACGTGGTGATGACCAGCCGGAAAGAGTTCGTCGAGCTGCAGGGCACAGCCGAGGGCAAACCCTTCTCCCGGGAGACCATTGACTCGCTGATAGCTCTAGCCGAGAAGGGCATCGACCAGCTCTTCGAGGTTCAGCAGGCTGCCCTGCAGGCAATTTAGCCGCTTCAGGGCCTTACCTGCCCGCTGCCGAAGATAATCCACTTGTAGCTGGTCAGCTCCCTAACGCCCAGAGGACCGCGAGCGTGGAACTTCTGGGTGCTGATGCCCACCTCCGCCCCCAGCCCGAACTGACCGCCATCGGTAAAGCGGGTGCTGGCGTTGGCGTAGACGCAGGCGGCATCCACCTCGTTGAGGAAGCGCATGGCGGCACTGTAATCCTCGGTGATAATAGCCTCATCTGCCCCCGAACCGTAGCGCTCGATGTGCTCCAGCGCCTCGTCCAGGGAAGCGACCACCCTGACCGCCGCCACCAGGGCCAGGAACTCCTTGCCCCAGTCTTCGTCGGTGGCCGCTTTCAGCTTCAGCGCCGAATTGGATTTAAGGATAGCCATCGCCCGCTTATCGCAGTGCATCTCCACGCCGGCTTTAGCCAGCTCCGCCGCCATCAGGGGTAGATATTTGGGGGCGATATCGGCGTGGACCAGAATGGTATCCAGGGCATTGCACACTGAAGGGCGTTGCACCTTGGCATTAAAGGCAATAGCCACTGCCTTGGCTATATCGGCGCTCCTGTCCACATAGGTATGGGAAACGCTAACGCCAGCGCCAATCACGGGCATAGTGGCATTATCCCTGACCAGCTTTATCAGGCCGGCCCCACCCCGGGGGATGATGAGGTCGATATAGTGGCGCATCTGGAGCATATCGTCGACCAGCTTGCGGTCGGTATTCTCGATAAATTGAACGGCGCCGTCGGGGACACCGGCCCGGGTCGCCGCATCCTGGACGACCTTAGCCAGGGCGCCGTTGGAGTGGACGGCTTCCCTGCCCCCCCTCAGGATAATGGCATTGCCCGACTTGAGGCAGAGGGCGGAGATGTCTATGGTAACGTTGGGGCGGCTCTCGTAGATGGCGCCGATGACCCCCAGCGGCACCCGTTTCTTGCCCAGCAGCAAGCCGTTGGGCAGGGTGCGCATCTCGAATACCTCGCCCACCGGGTCGGGCAGCGCCGCCACCGCCAGCACATCGCTGGCTATGGCTTGAAGGCGGCTGGTGTCGAGCATCAGCCGGTCGAGCATGGCGGCATTCATCCCCGAGGCTTGAGCCTCCTTGTAGTCGAGCTGGTTCGCCGCCAGTATTTCTTTCTGCTTGGCTAAGATATCGGCTGAAATGTTATGTAAAGCTTTGTTCTTGATTTCAGCCGAGAGATAAGCCATGCGGCGCGAAGCCGCCTTGGCCGCCTTAGCCTTTTCTTCCAGTTCCGCTTTGGCTGGTGTCATATCTACCTCACCCCCTGTATCCCCCTCTTTGGGGGACATCTTTTGCAACGGCAAGGTGTCAATCATAACCCACCTCCCCCCATTATAACACCCAAAGTCACTTTCCTGGTTTGGTGAGCCGCCCGACGCCCCGAAAATAGTAGCTGTATACCGGCGGCACGGTGGGCATTACCCGATTGACCATCTTCCGGATATAACAGGTGCCCCTGCGCCCGTCCTCCAGTTCGATTATATAGCCCTCGCCGTCGATAAAGCGCCGATGTTTCTGGGGGGTAAACTCACCCCGCCAGCCCGCGGGCGATTCGACATAGAAACGATATTTAACACCGACGGCGCTCTGTTTATCTCCTTGAAAGTGGATTTTGCCCGTGCATACTTTAAACATATATCTCTAAACTACTACCATTTCTAGACCACTACCAGGTTATTACGGTGCACCACCTCCGAGCCGTAATCGTAGCCGAGAAGGGTGGTAATCTTCTCCGAGTGGGCACCCTTGATAACGGCGATGTCCGCCGAGCTATAGTTGGTGATGCCGCAAGCCAGCCGACAGCCCTCGGCGTCGCAGATGTTGACGATGTCGCCGCGCTTGAACTCGCCTTCAACGTCTTTTATGCCCGCCGCCAGCAGGCTGCGCTTCTGGTCTTTGAGCGCCAGCACCGCCCCCGAATCCACCACCAGCTTGCCCCTGGTGGAAAGGCCGCTGAGCATCCAGCGCTGGCGGCTCTCCAGGCGGTTGGCTACGGGCAGGAAGCGGGTGCCGATAGCCTCGCCCTTGACCAGTCTTGATATAACGTCGGGCTCCCTGCCGTCGGCGATAATCACCGTTACCCCGGAAGAGGTAGCCAGCTTAGCCGCTGCCACCTTAGCCATCATACCACCCGTGCCTACCTGGCTGGGGGTATCCGCCGCCAGACGCTCGATTTCGGCGTCTATGACCTTCACCTCGGGGATAAGCTTGGCGTCGGGGTGGCGGTGGGGGTCGGCGGTATATAAGCCCCCGATATCGGTGAGAATCAGCAGCAGGTCAGCGTCGATAAGGTTAGCCACCATCGCCGAGAGGTTGTCGTTATCGCCGAAGACGGCTTCCCGAATCTCCTCAACGGCGACCACGTCGTTTTCGTTAACGATACATATTACCTTTAGCTCCAGCAGCGCCAGCAGGGTGTTGCGAGCATTGAGATAACCCGCCCTGTCGAGGAGGTCGGCCCGGGCCAGCAAAGCCTGAGCTACGGTGATGTTATATTCGGTGAAAAGCTGCTCGTAGAGGTTCATCAGGCGGTGCTGCCCTACCGAAGCCAGCACCTGCTTAAAAGGGATGTCCCTGACCCGCTTGTTTAAGCCCAGCTTACTCCTGCCCGCCGCCATCGCCCCCGAGGAGACGAGAATCACCTCCCGCTCCTGCTCGTGCAGCCTGGCCAGCTGCCCCACCAGGCGGGACATTATCTCTTTATCCAGGTTATCGCTGCCGTTGGTCAGCAGCGCCGTGCCGAACTTAGCCACTATTCGTTGGTACGCCATTTTGGTCTATCCGTCCGATACGTTCAATTACAGGCAATTATAGCAAATTGCCTGCCCTTCTGTCCTGTGCTAAAATTTATCGGAGGGCTAGGCCGTATCGGCTAGCCCTAAAGGCGTTTGGGCCTAAAGGCGATTGGGGAAGGAAATGGATTTAATTAAATTATTGCCTCTGGCGGGGGAAATGCCCGAATACCGCCAGCTGGTGGCTGAACTTAAAGAAGGGGATGGGAAAACCAGAGCCGTGGCGCTGGAGGCAGCCAAGCCCTACCTCATCACGGCTTTATATCAATCCCTGGGGCGGCCCATGGTGGTGGTCAGCGCCCAGCCGGAGAAGTGCCAGAAAATCCACGAGCAGATAGCGGCCTGGAGCAACTCGGGCGGATTAAAGTTTCCCGAGCCCGACGCCCTGCCCTACGAGCGCATCGCTGCGGATAGTTCCACCGAGCTGGAGAGGGTGCAGGTCCTGTCGGCGCTGGCGGGTATGGATGGGGAGAAGCCTCCCTTGATTGTGGTCTCGGCGCCGGCGTTGATGGGGAAGCTGACGCCGCACCGCGATTTCGCCGCCGCCTGCCACACGCTAAAGCCGGGGATGGAGGTCGAGCCCTTTCAACTGCTGGGGCGGTGGCAGGCGATGGGCTACTGCCTGGAAAACACGGTGGAGATGCCGGGGACGATAGCCCACCGCGGCGGCATCGTCGATATTTATCCCCCCACCAGCGAGCTGCCCGCCCGAATAGAGTTCCTGGGTAACACCATCGACAGCCTGAGGCTCTTCGACCCCGCCAGCCAGCGCTCGTCGAGCGCAATAGAATCGCTGGCTATCGGGCCGGCCACAGAATTGCTGGCGCCGCTGATGAGCACTAAAGCCGAGCTAGAAGAGATAGTCAAGGGCATCAAGCTGGCGAATTGCAGCGCCGAAGCGCGCCAGCAGTTCGAGCGGGAGCTGGACATGCTCGCCGATAAGCAGGAGCTAAGCAATCTGCAGTTTTACGCGCCGCTGTTCAACACCGACAGCCTGCTCGACTTTCTGCCTCAAGATTGCCTCTTGGTGCTCGACGAGCTGCCCGATATCGAGGCAGCGATTGATGAACTGGACGCGCAGGCCGAACAGCTGCGCGCCGAGAAGATAGAGCGGAAGGAGTTACCGATTAACTTCCCCAGACCCTATTTTAGCTGGGCGGAGCTGGAGCCGAAGCTAAAACCAAAGCCGCGCCTGAGGCTCACCGCTTGGGGCGTGGAACAGGAAGAAAACGCCCACCATTTGAGCTTTAGCCCCACCCCCGGCTACGCCGGGCAGTTGCCCGTCTTCATCAAGAAGGCCAAGCAGCTCCTGGGGCAGAAAAAGCGGCTCATCATCGTCAGCCACCAGGCCAGCCGTCTTTCCGAGCTACTGGAGCAGGCGGATATTATGGCTTCGCCCGTCGAGGAGATAAAGCAAATCCCGCCGCCCGCCTCGCTGACGCTGGTTCAGGGGCTCTTGGGGGAGGGGTGGGTAATGGATAATGAGACCTTTCTTTTAACCGACGCCGAAATCTTCGGCTTCATCAAGCATAGGCGGCTGGTGAAGAGGCGGCCCGTGCCCCACCACCAGTTCCTCATCGAGCTTGCGCCCGGAGACTACGTGGTGCACGTTGAGCACGGCATCGCCAAGTTTGCCGGGGTTACCAGGATGGCTAACGAGAACAGCCAGCGGGAATACCTAGTCTTGAAATACGCCGCCAACGACCGCCTCTATGTCCCCACCGACCAGATAGACCGCGTCAACCGCTATGTCGGCGCTGGCGACCAGCCCCCCACCCTTTCCCGGCTGGGCACGCAGGAGTGGGCCAGGACCAAGCAAAAAGTGAAGGAATCGGTGGCGGAGGTCGCCCAGGAGTTGCTGATGCTATACGCCGCCAGAGAAGTCGTACCCGGCTTTGCCTTTGCCCGCGATAGCGTCTGGCAGCAGGAACTGGAAGCTTCCTTCCCCTACGTGGAGACGCCCGACCAGATGGAGGCCCAAGCCGAGGTAAAAGCCGATATGGAGAAAGCCAGCCCCATGGACCGGCTGGTCTGCGGGGACGTGGGCTACGGCAAGACCGAGGTCGCCATCCGCGCCGCCTTCAAGGCGGTGATGGACGGCAAGCAGGTGGCGGTGCTGGTGCCGACGACGGTGCTCGCCCAGCAGCACTTCGCCACCTTCAAAGAAAGGCTGGAAGCCTTCCCGGTGAGAATCGAGGTCTTGAGCCGCTTTAAGACGCCCAGAGAACAGCAGGCTATCGTCGAGGGATTAGCCAGCGGCGGCGTCGATATCTGCATCGGCACCCACCGCTTATTGCAGAAGGACATAAACTTCAAGAACCTGGGGCTTTTAATCATCGACGAGGAGCAGCGCTTCGGCGTCGCCCACAAGGAGCATTTAAAGAAGATGCGTCAGGAGGTTGATGTTTTAACCTTGAGCGCCACCCCCATCCCCCGCACCCTGCACATGTCGCTGGTGGGGGTTCGGGACATGAGCACCATGGAGACGCCGCCCGAGCAGCGACTGCCCATCAAGACCTATGTCGCCCGCTACGACGAGCGGCTGGTCCGGGAGGCTATCCTGAGGGAGCTGGAGCGCAACGGGCAGGTCTTCTTCGTCCATAACCGGGTGCAGAGCATCGCCTTTATCGCCAGCAAGCTCCAGGATTTAGTACCGGAAGCCAGGATTGCCGTCGCCCACGGGCAGATGCCCGAGGGAGAGCTGGAGCGGGTGATGACCGACTTCGCCGAGGGTGAGAGCGATATCCTGGTCTGCAGCACCATCATCGAGTCGGGGCTGGATATGCCCAACGTCAACACCCTGATTGTCAACCGCGCCGACCGCTTCGGGCTGACCCAGCTTTACCAGCTGCGGGGACGGGTGGGGCGGGGGGCTAACCTCGCCCACGCCTATTTCCTCTACGACAAGGGAAAGATGCTGACCCCCACCGCCGAGAAGCGCCTGAAGACCATCTTCGAAGCCACCGAGCTGGGGGCGGGCTTCAGCATCGCCCTCAAAGACCTGGAAATCAGGGGGGCGGGGACGCTGCTGGGGGTAAGGCAGAGCGGGCATATCAGCGCCGTCGGCTTCAGCCTCTACACGCGGCTGCTGGCGGAGGCGGTGGAGGCGCAAAGGGCAAAACAGGCCGGCATACCCGAAAAAGCAAAGCCCTCCCCCCTGCCACCGCCCACCATCGATTTGCCCCTCAAAGCCTTTATCCCCGAGGACTATGTCGCCGACATCGACACGCGCTTGAGCCTCTACCAAAAGCTGGCCAGGGTGGATAAGCTGGAGCAGATAGAGGCGCTGGCGCGGGAGTTCAGCGACAGGTTCGGCAAATTGCCCGCCGAGGTCAAAAACCTCCTCTACGCGCTAAAGATTAAGCTCCTGGCGGCAAGGGCGGGCATCGAGTCGGTCAGCACCGAGGACGGGGAGATTGTGCTCAGATTGTTCGGGGGCATGCAGTTCGACAGGGAGAAACTCGAGCCGTTTCTGGGAGAGGGCGTGACTCCGGGTAAGGGGCAGATAAGCCTAAACTATAAGAGGGTGGAGGGGTGGAGAGGGGTTTTGGAAGGGATGTTAAAGAGGGTGGTGATATAATACATATTAAGGTAGTGTTAGGAGGGAGGTGAATAATGACTTGGATTAGTCCACATTTTCAGGACATAGATTTTCCTTCAGGTATGTCGCTAGACCAGAAGATTGAGGTCTTTGCAGACCGCGTGACAGGATGGCAATTGGATATAGCGCAACAGTGTGCCGATAATATTCCCCACTCTGGTTTCGCAGCCTTACATATTTTGTGCAGCTACTTCGAAATGATAGCAAAATTCCAGGACGGATATACCAAAAATGATAAGTCTGAAACATATTTTCGTAAAGGCTTCTACTCTGTTTTCCCAAACTTAATTAATAATTACTCAAGACAAGTTTCAGATGGCTTTTTGAAGAAATTATATAAGGATGTTAGGTGTGGGCTTTACCATGCTGGTATTACAGGGCCTAACATATGGCTTTCTGGTGACTTCCCCAACGCTATTGAGTTTGAACTAGCTAACGAGACAATCCACATCAATCCACACAAGTTAGTACCTGCCATTAAGCAGCATTTTCAGTCTTATGTTCGAGAACTTCGCGACTATCGAAACCAACAGCAACGAAATAACTTTGAAACACGATTTGGGAAGCTTGGCAAAGGAGAAAATCGCCCCGAAACCCCTAATTAAGACTGAAGGCACTCCAAGAGGGGCTTCGCCCCTCTTTTTTTATCCCCCACCCTATTTACTATCGGCAAAAAAACGGTTACAATGTGGGCGGCTAAACAGCGCACATCCATCTTGAAGAATCGCGCACTAATAATCAAGGAGGTAAAAGACCGACATGTTCTGTTCCAAATGTGGTGAGAAAAATCCGGCTAACAGCAAGTTCTGCAGCAAGTGCGGCGAGCCCCTGAACGCAGTGGCGGCGCCGG
>JALHSZ010000021.1 GCA_022865485.1 Dehalococcoidales bacterium
GGTCGTTTCGCCTGGTTTTATGTCAAGTTGCCGCCCTATTTCCTCCAAGTCCCTGCCCGCTCCCCTGACGTGGCAGGCAGTGCCCAGGCAGACGTTGATTATGTGGCGTCCCCTCGGTTTGAGACTGAAAGCCTTGAAGAAGGTAGCCACGCTGTAGACCTGGGTCAACGGGAGATCCAGACCCTGGCCAACCTGGGTCAGGGCTTCCTTGGGCAGGTAATTATACTCCACCTGGACGTCTTGCAGAATAGCTACAAGCATGCCTGGGTCGCGCTGATAGCTATCCAGTATTGACGTTAGCTTCTGCTTAGTCGGCTTATTTTTCGTCGTCACTCGCCTTCTCCTTAAGTGCGGCGTAATCGGCGGTCACCCGCTGCTGTATCTTGGCTATCAAGTCTTCAGACAGGTGGCGGAATCTTCCTTGCAGCTTGAGGTAGTCGACAACGGGCCTGAGTTCGGGGAAATCAAAGTTCAGTTTATATTTGCCGTTTTCCACTTCGTAGAGCGGGAAAATGCCCGTCTCTACCGCTAGACGTCCAATCCTGACCGTTAGATCGGTGGGGCACCTCCAGCCGGTGGGGCAAACCGAAAGTATATGAACATAGGCGGGCCCGGGGGTCGATGCCCCCTTCTCCACCTTCTCAATCAGGTCGAAGGGGTAGCTGGGACAGGCGGTAGCCACATAGGGGATATTGTGGGCGGCAGCGATAGCCGGCATATTCTTCTTCCAGCTGACCTGCCCGATACTCTTCTTGCCTACTGGGGAGGTGGTGGTGGCAGCGCCGAAGGGGGTAGCTGAAGAGCGCTGAATGCCGGTATTCATATAGGCTTCATTATCAAAACAGATATAGAGGAAGTTATGCCCCCTCTCCAGAGCCCCCGACAGCGCCTGGAGGCCGATATCGCTGGTGCCGCCATCGCCCGCCATAGCCACTACCTTGATTTCCTGCTGGGCTATTCTGCCCTTCTTCATCAGCATCTTCAATCCCGATTCGATACCCGAAGCCACGGCGGCGCTGTTCTCGAAAAGGGTATGAATCCAGGGAACCTTCCAGGAGGTGGTGGGGAGTGGTGAGGAGACTATCTCCATGCAGCCGGTAGCATTGGCGATAACGACATTCTGCCCCAGCGCCTTGCAGGCAAGCCTTACCGCCAGCGCTTCACCGCAACCGATACAGGCACGGTGGCCGGAGACAAAGGTATCCTTCTTAGTTACCAGTCTGGGAACATAGACGTTGTAATTCTGCATCAGTCCCTCACCCCAAATATCTCGAACTCGTTCTGGCTGCCTTTCTGCGAGATTTCAATACCTTTATTGATTATCGTCTCGAAGCCGGCCTGGGTAATATCCCTGCCTCCCAGCCCAGCCACGAAGCTGACGACCTTAGGTTTCTTAGCCTCACCGTACAGAGCCGACCTCACCTCGGAACAGACGGGACCACCGGGGCCGCCGAAGGAGAGCGCCCTATCGACAACGATAAGAGTTTCGGCATCCTTGACCGCCTGGCGGAATTCCTCAAAGGGGAAGGGACGCCAGAGGCGGAATCTTACCAGCCCTACTTTTCTGCCCTCGCCCCTGAGCTTATCGATGACCGTCATCGCCGTCTCGCTGAAGCTGCCCATAGTCAATAGCAGCACCTTGGCGTCTTCGGTCTTATAGCTTTCCACCGGTGAGTAATGGCGCCCGAAAGCCTTACCGAACTCCTGCCAGGTCTGGAGGATTATTTCTTTGGAAGCCCTCAGGTTGACTTCTTGCGCCCACTTCGCCTCAGGGTAGGTGATGGGCGGGGCGAAGTCCCCCATGGTTACCGGTTTATCGGGGTGGAGGGGCAGGGGGTATTTATTGGGCGGCAGGAACTTATCGACAACGCTCTGTTCGGGGAAGACTATCGGTTCGATGACGTGGGAGAGGTGGAAGCCGTCGAGGTGAACCATTACGGGAAGCAAAACCCTCCGGTCTTCGGCGATACGGAAGGCGCAGAAGACGTTGTCCACCACCTCCTGCCCGTTTTCGGTAAAGAGCTGAATCCATCCGGTATCGCGAACGGCCATAACGTCGGAGTGGTCGCCCCAGACGCTTAAAGGGGACGACAGCGCCCGGTTAGCCACCGCCATCACTACAGGCAAGCGCATGGCTGAGGCGACGTAGAGCACCTCGTGCATCAGCTCCAGCCCCTGCCCCGCCGTGGCGGTAAAGGTTCTGGCGCCTACCGCCGCCGAGCCCAAGCAGGCGCTCATCGCCGAGTGCTCCGATTCAACGGGAATATAGGCGGCGTCTAACTCGCCGTCGGCCACCAGCTCTGCCAGGTGCTCAACGATGTGGGTCTGAGGGGTGATGGGGTAGGCGGCGATGACATCGGCGTTAGCCAGCTTAACCGCCTCACCAATAGCTACCGATACCTCCATACCCACTTTCTTGACCATTATTCCTCCTCCTCAACCATAGTTATTACCCCGGTCGGGCACTCACGGGCACAGATGCCGCACCCCTTGCAATAGAACATGTCGGCTTCAAAATAGCCGTCAGCATTCTGGTGGATACAGCCCTCGGGACAGAAAATCTGGCACAGGGCACACTTAATGCACTTGGCGAAATCGTAGGTGGTTCGCTGCGAGCGCCAGTCACCGGTCTTGTACTGTGCGGCGTTCCCCGGCTCGGTAACGATAGCGCCTATCTCCAGGTCCTTCCAGGGTAATTCGCCCTCTGGCTTGGTCACTACCCTACTCCTTTAGCTCGGTTTCCTCATACGCCCTTTTCCTGGCATTGATGTTTCTTTCCGCCAGGCGGCCGAAGCGATGGTTTAACGGTTCTACCAGGGATTCCAGTTTCACGACCTCGGTGGCTTTGAGCAGCGCACCGACCATAGTGGTATTGGTAATGGGCACGCCCAGAGTCTCCCGGGCGATGCCGGTGGCATCGACCCTGGCCAGTTTGCATTTAGTCTTGAGTTTCGCCTCGATATCGGCAAAGGGCTTCTTGGTGTTGATGATTACCATGCCGCCCTTCTTTAGCCCCGCGGCGACATTAACGATGGTGAGCAGTCCCGGGTCGAGCACCACCACGACATCGGGTTCGGTTATCTCGGCCCTTATCCGTATCGGTTCCTGGCTGTCTATCCTGACGAAAGCCAACACCGGCGCTCCCCTGCGCTCCGGACCGAAGCTGGGAAATGCCTGGGCGTACTTGCCTTCGCTTATTGCCGCCTGCGCCACCAGTTCGGCGGAGGTAACCGCCCCCTGCCCGCCGCGGCCATGCCACCTGATTTCCATAAGCTGGTTTTTAGCCATCACTTCATAGTCCCCCAAAGACGCAAAGCGCCCCTGGAGCGACTCGAACGCTCGCACCCAGCTCCGGGGGCTGGTGCTCTATCCAACTGAGCTACAGGGGCGAGGACGATTATATATGATAACCTATAACTCAAAGATGATGCAAATTTTTTAGGCTGTTCCCGGCGTGGCTTTCACCACCAGCACTGGTATCGGGCTGTCCTGTATAATCTCCTGGGCGGTGCTGCCGAAGACCCATTTCGTCATGCCCGAGTGCCCGTGGCTGGATATAGCAATCAAACTGGCTTTCTTCCTCTTGGCGTAGTTAAGGATTTCCTTGGCGACCTCGCCCGACCTGATTTCAATCTTCAGTTCGCCCTTGCTCCTTTGCAGCCTCTTGTAGACCTCGCCCAGGTATGCATTCGCTTCCGCCTTGAAGGTTTCCAGTTCCTGTTCGGGAAAGAGGATATAGTCCAAGCCGCCTACGGTACGGAGATGCCTTCCTTCCGGCACCACCTCAAGCAGGATAACCTCTGCCTCAAACCTGAATTTAAGCTCCTTAACGCGGGTTATGGCGGCTTCACCGGCTTCAGAGCCGTCCAAGGGAAGAAGGATACGACTTATCAGGTGCTTTCCCTTAGTCTTGCGCCGTGGTTTGGTAGTCTTGATAAGCAGCAGCGGCACGCCAGTGGCGTCAATCACCTTGCTGGCTATGCCCCCAGTCGCCCAGGGTATTATGCCGGAGCGGCCGTGAGAAGCCATAATGATGAGCCCGATATCATTTTTCTCGGTGTATTTGACAATCTCCTCAGCCGGCTTGCCCGATACGACCAGAGGGCTGACCCTTTTAACCAGTTTCTTCATCTGCACAGCCACTTTTTCCAGGTAGAGCTGGTGCATATGGAGGTACTCATGCTCGGCAGGCTCACTGACATAGAGCAGGATAAGCTCGGAATCAAAGGCACTGACTAGCTCCTGGGCATAAGGGAGAGCCAGCTCAGCCAGGTCGGAACCGTCTAGCGGAACCAGAATCTTCTTCCACATTTTCCACCTCCCTCTAAGCGTATCTTACTACTAAATACAACCAGCATAAGCCGACTACCATAATCATGGCGGGGATAGCGTATTTACAGTACCGGCCCCAGCTTATAGGATAGCCCTCTTTTTCGGCGATGGCGGTGCCGACGACGTTAGCCGAAGCGCCGATAGGGGTGGCGTTACCGCCAATGTCGGTGACTAAGGCTAGAGTCCAAGCCATCGGATGCAGGTCCAGACCAGCCGTCCGGGAAAGGTTGACGATTACCGGAACCATGGTGGCAGCAAAGGGGATATTATCCACTATAGCCGAGGAGAAGGCGGATATCCAGAGGATAAGGGGTATCACCAGAACCAGGCTACCACCGGATACATGGCCGATATAGCTGGCCAGCATCTCCAGTAC
>JALHSZ010000003.1 GCA_022865485.1 Dehalococcoidales bacterium
AATCAATAGGAGGTAGGAGGCCAGCTCGTAACCACCAAAAGTAGAGCTGAGAGGGAAAGAAAGCTTATCCGGGGGAAGAGAATTGATCAGGCCCTCAAACCCGCCCAGTCGCGATAAGAGTTGAGCTAAACCGACAAAGATGCCGGCGAATATCATGCCGGTCTGCAGGGTATCGGTCCAGAGGACCGCATACTGGCCGCCAAGCAGTGTGTAGGTGACGAGGACAGCGCTAAAGAGCACCATCCAGAGAGTCGGGGTGCCTATTTGCAGCACGCTCATAATCTGCCCGGCAGCCACAATCTGCCCGGCGAGAACGCCCAGCCAGGCAATCACGATGAGTATTGAAGCCGCCAGGGCAATATTGTTTCCATATTGTTTTCCGATTAACTGCGGCAGCGTGTACAGGCCGAATTTTCTTACCTTTTCGGCGAAGAAAAGGCCGAGGACAATCAGACCGATGCTCCCCACCAAAAGCCACCACGCCCCGGTCAGCCCCCGGCTAAAGCCCAGCCCGGCCATGCCCACCGTAGCCGAGCCGCCGATAATGGTCGCCAGCAGCGAGCCGGTAATAAAAAGGGAGGAGCCGCTCCGCCCCGCCACAAAGAAATTAGCGGCTCCCCTCGCCTTCTTCCGGCTCCACACCCCGATGGCAATCATAGCCAGAAAATAAACAACGACGATTACCAGCCCCAGCATATTATCTCCATCCTTTGCTTGAAAATAGTCGAACTAATTATGAGCCGAGGGCATAATGGCTCTCTCGATAAAAAGACCAGCTCGGAACAATATCGCACCCCGGTGCTTACTTGCCTGGCTTGGCGCTGCCGATAAGGGCAATCTCGATATTCTTACCGCAGTGGGGACAGGTGATATTAAGGGTAACCGGCTGCAACATTATGCGTTCGGCAACGGCGGTAACCATCGAGTCGATACTGTCCAAGCGGTTGTCCAGCATGTCGAGGCGCCGCTTGATGCGTTCGAGGTCCTGCGCCTTGCCGGCTCCGGCCGCCGCGGGTTTATCCTTCTCCGCCAATCAGACACCTCTTAAGGGGATTACAACAAGCCTCATTATATGGGTAAAAAATCACGATGTCAAAGCCCCCTCATTAATCTATTGATTTATTAAAAACATCGGCATATACTAGGAAATACCAAAGTGTGAAGGAGGAAGCCAATGCCCGAAAAAGAAATCGGTACGATAAGCGACTTCTTCGCTCGGCCGGTGGTGGCTGGCATTGAGCTAAGCGGCAACCTGAAATTGGGCGACAAAATCCATATCAAGGGTCACACTACCGATATGGAAATGCTGGTCGGCTCGATGCAGATTAACAACGCCAACGTTACCGAAGCCAAGGCCGGAGACTCCGTTGGCATCAAGGTCAACGACCGGGTAAGGCGGGGCGACACCGTCTACAAGGTTACCGACTGAAGCCAATCTTAAAGCATCTAGAAAGCAAAAATATGGCACTAAAGGTACTGATAGAACGGCACGTAAAAAAGGGGCACGAAGGCTACCTGATCGAACTGCTAAACAACCTGAGCACCGAGCTGTTCTCCCAGCCCGGCTACGTCTCGGGTGAACTCCTCCAGAGCCGGGAAGATAAATCCACCATCTTTGCCCTCAGCACCTGGCAGAGTGAACTTGACTGGAAGTCCTGGGAAGGCGACCCCAAGCGCTTAGAGCTTGAAGCCAGGATTGAACCCCTCCTAACCGAACCGTCCAAGTTGACTGTGGCTACATCCTTTTAAGCGGCAATTGCAGCTAGGCTATGCCCTTAACCAGGTTAGCCATCTCGATGGCGCTGACAGCGGCTTTAAAGCCCTGGTTCCCCTCTTTCGTCCCGGCCCGCCCGATAGCCTGCTCCAGACTATCTGCCGTGATTACGCCGTAGATAACCGGCAGCCCCACCTCCAACCCCACCATAGCAATCCCCTTGGTCACCTCGGCGGATATATACTCAAAGTGAGGCGTCCCCCCCCGCACCACCGCCCCCAGGCAGATACCAGCGTCATAGCGCTTGGTCTGGGCTAACTTCTTGGCAATCAGGGGAATCTCGAACGAGCCCGGCACCCAGGCGACATCGATATCCGCCTGATTAACGCCATGGCGGAGCAGGGCGTCCTGCGCCCCGTCGAGCAGCTTCTGGGTAATAAACTCGTTGAAACGGGAAACGACCAGCCCGAACTTCAGCCCCTTCCCCACCAGCATTCCTTCGATAGGCTTGCTCATTGCTTTCTCCTTTATATTAATTATCGGCGATATCCGGTATCTCCAAGCGGTGACCCATCTTCTTCTGTTTAGTCACCAGGTAGTTGCGGTTATAGGGGTTGGGGGTAATGATAATCGGCACCTTCTCCACCACCTTCAGCCCGTAGCCCTCCAGCCCGATAACCTTCTTCGGGTTGTTGGTCAAAAGCCGAATCTCACTCAAGCCCAGGTCGGCCAGAATCTGGGCGCCGATGCCGTAGTCCCTCAGGTCGGAGGGAAAGCCCAGGGAAAGATTAGCCTCCACCGTATCCAGCCCCTTGTCCTGAAGGGCATAAGCCCGTATCTTATTATGGAAGCCGATGCCCCGCCCCTCCTGCCTCATATAAAGGAAGACGCCCCTCCCCTCCTTGGCGATGCTCTCCATAGCCAGCCCGATCTGGTCGCCGCAATCACAGCGCAGGCTGCCGAAGACATCCCCGGTCAGGCACTCGCTGTGCACCCGCACCAGCACGGGCTCCCCGGTCTTTATATCCCCCATCACCAGCGCCAGGTGCTCGTCGGGGTCGATATCGCTGCGGTAGGCGATGGCGGTAAACTCGCCGTACCTGGTGGGCAGCTTGGCTTCGGCAACACGGTGCACCAGCTTCTCGTGACGGCGGCGGTAGGCGATAAGGTCGGCTACCGAGATTATCTTGATGCCGAACTTGTCCGCAATCTCCTCGAGCTGGGGCAACCGCGCCATGGTGCCGTCCTCGTTCATAATCTCGCAGATAACCCCCGCGGGATAGAGACCGGCCAATCTGGCTAAATCGACGATGGCTTCCGTCTGCCCCGCCCTCACCAGCACCCCACCTTCTCTGGCCCGCAGCGGGAAGATATGCCCCGGGCGGGCCAGGTCGTCAGGCCTGGTCGCTGGGTCAACCACGGCTTTAATGGTCTGCGCTCTATCTGCCGCCGAGATGCCGGTGGTCACCCCGTGTTTGGCGTCGACCGAGACGGAAAAGGCAGTGGTAAATTTCGAGGTATTCTCCCCCACCATCTGGGGAATCCCCAGTGCGTCCAGCCGCTCCCCCACCACCGGCAGGCAAATCAAGCCCCGGCCGTGCTTGGCCATGAAGTTGACCGCCTGGGTGGTAACCTTCTCCGCCGCCAGCGCCAGGTCGCCCTCGTTCTCGCGGTCCTCGTCATCGACGATGATGACGAACCGACCCTCTTTTATATCCTTAATCGCTTCTTCAATGCTCGCTAAGCCCATATTCATTCCCCCCGTCTTAACCTACCAGGAACCCATGCTCCTGTAAAAAGTCGATGGTTATGCCGCCGCTATGCGGCTTACTCAATTGTTCCACATATTTGGCAATAATGTCCACCTCCAGGTTGACCACCTCCCCCACCCCCCGACTCCCCAGAGTGGTATGCTCCCGCGTATAGCCGACCACCGACACCTGAAACGAGCTGCTATCCCTGGAGACGACGGTCAGGCTGACCCCATCAACGGCGATAAAGCCCTTCTCCACGATATAGGGCATGAGCTTGGGTGGGACATCGAAGCTGAGCAGTAGGGCTTCACCGCGGCGGCTTACCGAGCTTACCCGTCCCCTGTCGTCGATGTGCCCCTGCACCAGGTGCCCCCCCAGCCGCCCGTTGGCAGCCAGAGGTCGTTCTAAATTAACCCCGTCCCCGGGGCGCAAAAGCCCCAGGTCGGTCTTATTCAGTGTTTCCGGCATTACGTCGGCGGAAAAGGACTTATTATCAAAGCTGGTTACGGTCAGGCAGACGCCGTTGACCGCCATACTATCGCCTTTCTGCATACCTTCGAGAACGCCATCGGCGGCGATAGTCAGATTTCCCGCCGGCGCCGAGATAACTCTACCCACTTCTTCTACGATTCCGGTAAACATCCTCGTTCCCCTTTATTTGGCGACATAGCCGCTGACCATCAGGTCGTCCCCCAGCCTCCCCACCTTCACCCTCTCCAGACGGAACGACTCGGCGACTTCGCTCACGCCGTCGCCGGCAACGGCCGTCTTGGCCCCCGCCCCGCCGATAATAATGGGGGCGATAAAGGCGATAACCTTATCCACCAGCCCCCGGTCGAACAGGGAGCCGAGCAGAATACCACCCCCCTCCACCATAACGCTGGTGATTTCCCGTTCGCCCAGCGCCTTTAACAATTTCTCTAAATCGACCGCCCCGCTCGCCGTGGGCGATTCCAGCACCTCGGCGCCGGCTCTGGTGAAAGCCGCCTTCTCCTCCGGGCTGGCCTTCCTGCCCAGCGCCAGCAGCGTCTTCCCCGGTTCGCTGAATACTCTAGAGTCCAGGGGCGTGCGCCCCTTGCCGTCCACAATCACCCGCAGCGGCTGCTTTCGGGCTACTCCCCCCTTCCCCCCCGAACAGCGGGTGGTAAGGTGGGGATTATCGGCCAGCAGCGTATTCACCCCGGCCATAATGGCGTCGCTGGTATAGCGCAAACAGTGAACATACTTTCTGGATTCAGGCCCGCTAATCCAGCGGGAATCGCCCTTTTTGGTGGCAATCTTCCCATCCAGGCTCACGGCAAACTTGACGGTAACGAAAGGCAGGCCCGTGGTGATGAACTTTATGTAGGCTTCGTTGACCTCCCTGGCTTCCTCTTCGTGCTCGCCCAGGGCCGTCTTAATCCCCGCCTTCTTCAGCTCTGCCTGCCCCCGCCCCGAAACGATGGGATTGGGGTCTTGCATGGCCATATGCACCTCGCTGACGCCGGCGGAGATGATAGCCCCGGTGCAGGGCGGAGTCCGCCCCTGGTGGGCGCAGGGCTCGAGGGTGACATACATTACGCCCCCCGCCGCCTCCCTACCCGCCTGCTTCAAGGCAATGACCTCGGCGTGGTGGGAGCCCGGTGGCTGGGTATAGCCCTGCCCGACAACCTCGCCCCCCTTAACCACCACCGCCCCCACCGCGGGGTTGGGGCTGGCCTGCCCCAGAGCCAGCTTCGCCAGCGAGAGCGCCTGCTCCATATAGTCCATAGCACCGCCATTCTAGCACCTAGTTTCAAAAAAGTGCAACCTCAACTGTCATTGCGAAGAGCGCAGCGACGAAGCAATCTCCATCTAAATAACCATCCCCTAGTAGCGATGACACCGCCAGATAAGGTATAATTAAAACCAGCTAGAGAGGATAGCTATATATAAATGAAAACAATTCTCCGCGACGTCCTGATAACGCTGGCAATAGCTTTAGCCATTTTCTTCACCCTCAGAGCAACCGTCCAGGCTTACAAGGTAGTAGAGTGCTGCATGGAGCCCAACTACGTTGAAGGCGAGTGGCTGCTGGCAAGCAAGGCGACCTACTGGTTCCACGAACCCGAAAGGGGCGACGTGATAATACTCGAGCCACCCTTCGAGACCGAAGAGGTCTATATCAAGCGCCTCATCGCCCTGCCCGGTGATACGGTAGAGGTAAAAGACGGCGCGGTATATATCAACGGCACAGCAATAGACGAGCCTTATATCAAGGAAGCCCCCGCCTACACCTTCCCCCTGACCGAACTCGGCGAGGATGAATACTTTGTCCTCGGCGATAACCGCAATAACGCCAACGATTCCTCCAAAGGCTGGACGATATCCCGCGACGCCATAATCGGCAAAGCCTGGTTTTCCTACTGGCCGATAAGCGAATGGGGAGGGGCGAACAACCACCCGCTGGCAGAACAGCTCGAAACCGCCACTGACTAAGCAAACGCACTCAAAAGACATAAAGAGAATCAGTAGGGTGGGTCAGGGTGGGACGAACAACGTACGTTAGAATAAGGGGGTGAGGCAAATAAATACCGAAGGAATCTTTGAAAAAGCGGGGGCGATACTAAAGGGCCACTTCCTGCTCACCTCAGGCTTACACTCCCCCGTTTACTGGGAGAAGTTTAAAGTTTTACAGTCCCCACCCCACACCGAGCGGCTCTGCCGAATGATTGCCGACCACTTCCGCCAGCAGCAAATCCAGGTAGTAGCCGGACCCACCACGGGCGGCATCATCCTCGCTTTCGAAACCGCCCGCCAGCTGGGGGTAAGGGGCATCTTCGCCGAAAAGACGGGCGAAAAAGAGCGGGCTTTCAAGCGCGGCTTTAACATCGAAACCGGCGAGCGGGTGCTCATCGTGGACGACATCCTCACCACGGGCGGCTCCCTCCGCCAGACGATAGCGGCGGTAAAAAAGCTGGGCGGGCAAATTATCGGCATCGGCGTTATGGTCGACCGCTCCACCGAGGAGATGGACTTCGGCGTCCCCCTCTTCAGCTGCCTCCGCGCCGAAACGGTAACCTATTCCCCCGAAAACTGCCCCCTCTGCAAAGCCAAGATTCCCCTGGTCAAACCGGGCGGCGGCTAAGCCGAAAGGGCTATTGACAAAACGCCCACCAGCCCATATACTAAAAATGGCTATCGACCCGCAGGGGCGGTAAGCTAAATAACTCTAGGATTCTTAACAATCTAGGTCGCTTGGATCGGATACGACCGAGACGGCAGAAATAGATACCGTATTTATGAATGCCTTCTCTGGCTTGTGTCGGAGAAGGCATTTTTAGTTTAAAGGGGTCGGGCTTAAAATGCTCAAATTAGGATTTATTGGAGCGGGAACTGTAGGCACTGCCCTGGCGGTGCGGCTCAACCAGAGCGGCTACCCCGTAGTCGCTGTGTCTAGCCGCAGCCAAGCATCGGCGCAAAAGCTGGCGCAGGCAGTCGGTGGCAGCCGCGTATTCGATAGCAACCAGGCCGCTGCCGATAACGCCGAGCTTATCTTTATCACCACTCCCGACGACGCCATCGCCCCCGTAGCTAATGAAATTAAATGGCATCCCGGGCAAAGCGTCGTCCACTGCTCCGGTGCCGATTCCGTAGCCAGCCTTGAACCCGCCCGGAAAGCGGGCGCTGAAGTCGGCGCCTTCCACCCCCTCCAGACCTTCGCCAGCGTCAAACAGGCAATAGACAACATGCCCGGCTCGACCTTCGCCTTAGAAGCCGAAGAGCCCCTGCTGGCCACGCTCAAGGAGATGGCGAGCGCTCTCGGCGGCAACTGGGTAGTGCTCAAGGCAAGTGATAAAGTCCTTTACCATGCTTCGGCGGTCATCGCCTGCAACTACCTGGTAACTTTAGTCAAGCTGGCTGGCGACCTCTGGCCAACCTTCGGCGTTCCCCCTCAAAAAGCCACCCAGGCACTGCTCCCCCTGCTCCGCGGAACGCTGCATAATATCGAAACCATCGGTATCCCCGACTGCCTCACCGGGCCCATCGCTCGCGGCGACATCGGCACCATCAACAAACACCTCGACGCCCTGGCTCAAACCGCCCCCCACCTCCTCCCCACCTACCGTGAGCTCGGCCGGCAGACTATCCCCATCGCCCTGGCTAAGGGCAAAATCGACCAATCTAGAGCTAAGGAGCTTGAAACCGTACTGAAAAGCCACTAAATAAACGGGAGGGTTATGATGCGAATAATGCTTAAAAGCAAAATCCACCGGGCCAAAGTCACCGAAGCTAACCTCGACTACGAAGGGAGCATCGCCATCGACAAGAGGCTCATGGATGAGGCGGACATCCTGCCCTACGAGCAGGTGCAGGTGCTCAATATCAACAATGGCGCCCGCTTTGCCACCTACGCCATTGAAGCCCCCGCCAATAGCGGCATAATAGGCATCCGTGGGGCAGCGGCAAGGCTGGCCGCCAAAGGTGATACCGTCATCATCCTCACCTACCGCAATGTCGAAGAGGCTGAGGTGAGAAATTTCCTGCCCCGCTTGGTCTATGTCGACGAAAACAACGTCATCACCAGGACCAAGCACATCGTCGACGCCATACCCTTCTAGTCTTAGCACTTAAGGTCTAGGCGAGGAGACTTAAGCAATGCGCATAACCATTAACCAGATAAAAGAAATGAAGCAGCGCGGTGAGAAAATCACCATGCTCACCGCCTACGACTACGCCACCGCCAGGCTCGTCGACGAAGCGGAAATACCGCTAATCCTGGTCGGCGACAGCCTGGGCATGGTCGTCCTCGGCTACGAATCGACCATCCCCGTGACCATGGAAGAGATGCTCCACCACACCAAAGCGGTAGTCAGGGGCACCAAAAAGGCGATGGTCATCGGCGATATGCCCTTCATGACCTACCACATCAGCGTCGAAGACGCCCTCTATAACGCCGCCCGCTTTATCCAGGAAGGCGGTGCCCAGGCGGTCAAGCTCGAGGGCGGGGTAACGGTGGCGGAAAAGGTAAAGCGCATCGTGGAATGCGGCATCCCCGTTATGGGTCACATCGGCCTTACCCCCCAATCCATCCACCAGTTCGGCGGTTTCAAGCTCCAGGGCAAGACCCCCGAAGCCGCCGCCAGAGTGCTGGAAGACGCCCGCGCCCTGGAGGAAGCTGGGGCTTTCGCCATAGTACTGGAGACCGTCCCCGCCCCCCTGGCCAAACTCATCACCGCCAAGATAAGCATCCCCACCATCGGCATCGGCGCCGGCCCCGACTGCGACGGTCAGGTCCAGGTCATTAATGATATCCTGGGCTCCTTTGTCGACTTCGTCCCCAGGCACGCCAAACAATACACCAGGCTCACCGATATTATCTCCAAAGCGGTAACGCAATACCGCGACGAGGTCAAGGCGGGCAAATTCCCCACCGAAAAGCAGAGCCACTCCATGGACGAAAAACTGCTCGCCGAGCTAACTTAACCGAACCTTAACTTACTTATCCCTCCGGAACCTTACCAGAATCTCAAGGGAGTCTTCCTAAACACTAATGTCATTGCGAGGAAGTCCCGCGCAGGCGGGACGACGAAGCAATCTCCTTGCTTAACCACCCCACAGAGTTGAAGATTTAAAAGGGCGGTGGGCGGGAAAAGATTAAAACGGGGTGGGGAGAGAAGTCTATAGAGGTGACACCTCTGTAGGGCGGGTTTTGGGTGGGATACAAGACGTGGGTGGTAGGGCGTAACCCTACAGGAGGATATAAAGGGGTACCACCCTTATAGGGCGGGTTTTGGGTGGGACGAAAAACCTGGGTGGGGGGACAACATCAAGAGGCTTGCTAAAAACACCCCCTAGCCTTAAACTACCGCTAGACTAAAATTCAGGGGGTTTGTTATGGCTGAAACAAAATACGGTCACCTGGTCAAAACAATGCCCGTCAACGAAGGCCCCAAGGGCGCTAACGCCTACGAGCTCATCTGGATGTTCGGCAAAGACCTGGAGAATTTCGGGCTCAACTTCGCCCTAGGTCGCTACGAAGAGACCGGCATCTGGCACCCCTGGGCCGGCCCCCACGTCCACCCCACCTACAATGAATGCCTCCTCTTCTTCGGCCACGATACCGATAACCTCGATTACCTCGGTGCCGAATTCGAGATAGCGCTGGGCGAGGAGCAGGAAAAGCACGTTTTCAATACCCCCTCGGTGGTTATTCTCCCCAAGGGGACACCCCACTGCCCGCTGGTCACCAAGAGAATCGATAAGTCATTTGTTCACGGCCATATCATTCTCGGCGCCGACGACAAGGTCGACTGGTGGCCCCCCGACTCCCAACCGAAGCCAACCAACGGCTCAAAGTATAATCATTTAATCAAACCGCTTAATATCCAGAAAGACCCAAAGACTACCGACCTTGTCTGGATGACGGGCGGCCAGCTTGAGGGGTTCGACCTGCACTTCGCCGTGGGGCTCTGCGCCGAGACCGGCCCCTGGTACCCGGGGAAAGGCGCTCATACCCACCCCTACGACAAGTGCCTGATTTTCCTGGGCCACGACACCAAGAAACTGGGCTATCTGGGTGCCGAAATCGAGATAGCGCTGGGCAAGGAAGGGGAAAAACACACCTTTAACCTCCCCACCGTCATCACCGTGCCCCGGGGACTGCCCCATCTCCCCCCGGTAGTCAAAAAAATAGAAAAGCCATTCGGCTTTATCATCTATAACCTCGCCCCCCAGCACGAGCTCTCCTGGGTGGACTGAGCATCTTTAGCCCTTTTCGCTCTGGCCTTCGACGCCAGCCATTACCGCGACATCCGCTTTAGACATGGAAATATGCTTCAGGACCATAGGCACCGCGATAAGGATGGGCGTAATGACCAGCACTATCAGGCTGCCGGTAAACAGATTGAGGAGGGCTAAGAAACAAAACAGGACGCCCGTGGAAAACCCAGTTTTTCTGGTGATGGCGAAGACTACGCCGCCTACGGCCAGGGCGGCGAGAAGCTGCCAGAACATCAGCGAAGCCAGCACCCCGCAGGTAGTGAGCGCCCCCTTCCCCCCCTTAAACTGGAGGAAGATAGACCAGTTGTGTCCCACCACCGCCGCCAGCCCGGCACCAACCACCACCGCCAGGGGCAGCCCCAATGTTTCGGCAATCAGCACCGCCACCACCCCCTTGCCCACATCCATAACGGCCACAATGACACTCCCGGCCATGCCCACACGGCGGAAGGTCACCGCCGCCCCCAGCCGCCCGTCCCCGGCCTCTCTTATATCCAATCCCTTCAGCCAGCGCCCGATGAGGTAAGCGGAAGGAATCGAGCCGAGCAGGTAGGCGACGCCGATTGCCAGCATGACCAGGAAAATCTCACCAACCATAGCAAAATTATGAGGCAAGCGGCAGCGGCTGTCAACCTGAGCTATGGCCCGAGCTATGGCCTGAACTATGGCCTGAACTATGGCCCGAGCTATGGCCCGAGCTATGGTATAATACAGGCGTCGGAGTGAGAAAATACCCCATGAAAATCATTAAAACCATCGCCGAGTTTAGAAAACTAAGACCAAAGCTAACTGCACCAGTCGGCTTTGTCCCCACCATGGGCTATCTCCACGAAGGCCATCTCGTCCTGGTCAGGCGGGCAAGGGCGGAAAACCCCTCGGTGGCGGTCAGCATCTTCGTCAACCCCACCCAGTTCGGCCCCAAGGAAGACTTCGCCCACTACCCCCGCGACCCCCAGCGCGACCTGGCTCTATTGGAGAAAGAAGGCACCGACATCGTCTTTATGCCCTCGGCGGAGGAGATATACCCCCCCGATTTTAATAGCTGGGTGGAGGTGGGCAAGCTCGCCGGGAAACTGGAAGGCGCCGCCCGCCCCGGTCACTTTAGAGGGGTAGCCACCGTGGTTGCCAAGCTCTTTAACATCGTCCAGCCCGATAGAGCCTACTTCGGCCAGAAGGACGCCCAGCAGCTATTGGTCATTAAAAAGATGACAGCCGACCTCGATATGAACCTAGAAATAGTGGCCGTGCCCACGGTGCGCGAGCCCGACGGCCTGGCGATGAGCAGCCGCAACACCTACCTTAATGCCGGGGAAAGAAAGCAAGCAGCAGTTTTATATCAGGCTTTGAATCTGGCGCAAAAGCTCTATTCCGGGGGCGAGAAAGACGCCAAGGCCATCCTCAAGCAAATGACCGCCCTCATTCAGCAGCAGCCCCTGGCCGACATTGAATACATCTCCATCGCCGACGCCGACACCCTTGACGAACTGGACAGGGTAAAACCCTCGGCGCTGGTGTCGCTGGCGGTGAGGTTTGGCAATACGCGGCTGATTGATAATGTGGCGGTGGGGTAAGAGTTCAAGCCCGTACTGATTTCCTGGCAGTTCTTGGTTTGGAGGTGTGTAGCTCCAGCCCAACTGAGCCAGCTAACGCCGCCGTCATGTATTGATTCAGGCTTATCCCTTCAACAGCTGCCCTATCAGACAAGAGTCTGTGAAGAGACGGAGGGATTCTCAGGCTAATCTGCCCGCTATGTTTACGTGATGTCGGCTCAGGTATCTTAAGTCCTCTTGCTAGGTTAGACTTTATCCAATCTCTCTTAACTTCTTCGATTTCGGTAACGGCTTCCTCCGGGCTATCGCCATGTATCAAGCAGTGCGGGAGTTCGGCAATCCTGGCCACCCAGTACGGCCCTTCTCCGTCATCCCACATTTCCAGAATAATATTGTAAGGCAAGTTGGCATAATACTCTAAATCTTTTTTTATATTTGTCATTTTTTATCTTCATTTCTAGTTTTTGTTATGAGAATTCTTAGCTTCACAAGCTGTCTATAATATCTAACAAGTCTTTAACATAGCAAGACTGAATTCGTTTTTCTCTCTTGTAAGGCATTGTGTAACTCTCAATAATTGCCTTCGGGTGTTTGCCCCCTTCCTCGATATACCCGTAGGCGTTTATCAACGCCTCAAAATCTCCCAGGGAGACGTTCCTGATATTCCGGCGCACCTTGTCTAGTAACTTTTGCTTTCTGGACATTGTATAATACCTTACCTTTCATGGCTATTTGCTCCTTTCTCTCCCCTTTCGTTCTGAGTATCCCTTGATTCCCAGGTGGGCCAGCACTAGGGACACTCAAACAGAATGGTATCATATACGATACCATTTGTCAACAGTTTTTATCACTATTCAATAAAGAACTTCC
>JALHSZ010000022.1 GCA_022865485.1 Dehalococcoidales bacterium
AAGACCTCCGGTGGGGCGGGGGGAGGACACGCTAGGCTGACCGAGGAGGGGCGCAGGGAGGTTAAAGAATACAAGCAACTGCGGGCCAGGTTCGAGGATTTTATCGGGCAGCTGCCATAATTTTTTTGTCAGGGGTTATATCCGAGGCGATATAGCCAATTCAACATTAAATAGTGATAGAAAGGTAAAGAAGTGAAAAAGCTATTTCTTTTAGTTCTGGCGGGCTTGTTAGTGCTGGTTCCCGTTACCGCCTGCGGCCAACCGCCGCTAGAGGATGACGAACCCATCGGCATGGCGGTGGAGTTCATGTCCCACGCTGCCTGCGCCTACATCGCCCAGGATATGGGGTGGTACGAGGAGGAGGGGCTGAACCTGACCGCCTACGAGAGCTATGCCACCGGTATGGCTTTGGCGGCGGCTTTAGCCCGGAACGATATTCAGGTTGCCTATCTTTGCCTGGTGCCGGCGATAGACGTCTATGCCAATGCGGGGGTGCCCATAAAAATCGTGGCCGGAACGCATAAGTACGGTTACAGCCTGGTGGTCGACCCCGATAAGGTAAAGACCGTCTATGACCTAGAAAACTCCGGTATCCGTATCGGTTGCGTCCAGGTAGGCGGCGCTGTTGACGTGTTGATGCATAAGGCGATAGAAAAATACGGGCTTGATGAAGAGAAAGTACTGGCTAATGTGCAACGGATGAACCCGCAGAAACTGGCGCTGGCGATTAGTATGGGACAGCTGGATGCCGCCTTTATCCCCGAACAGTGGGCGACCATGACGGAAGAGTCCGGCTTTGAGACGCTGCTCCTCAGCCAGGATATCTGGCCCGATATGCAGGGCAGCGTGCTGGTGGTCAAGCAGGACCTGATAGATAACCATCCCGAGATTGTCGCCAGGCTGGTAGAGCTAATGGAGAGGGCAACCGATTGGGCTAACGAGCATCCTGAGGAAGCCGCCGAGGTAGTGGCGCGGCAGCTGGGTGGCGTCGGTAGCGACCTTTTCCCGGTCGAAGTGGCCGATGTGGTCGCCCAGCTGGAGATTACGCCCGAGATGATGCTGCGGTCTATGGCCAGGCTCGATTACACTACCGAAATTGATGCCGAGACCATACAGAATGTGATAGACTACGTAGCGGAACTGGGTTATATAAACGCTAGCTTCGATGCTAACGAAATTCTGGATTTGAGCTTCCTTAAATGATAAACGGCCTTAAACGACTCAGGCCCGGATGGGGCATAGTACCTGTACTCATCTTTCTGGCTCTCTGGGAGATAATCGCCCGATTGAACCTGACCCCGGGGCAGTTCAACTTTCCCCCTTTCTCCACGGTGATGGTGGAGTTCTATCAGCTGACTGCCAACGGGGTGCTGGGGGAAAACTTCCTGGCCAGCCTGACGCGGGTGCTTATCGGCTTTTGCGCCGGCTCTATCGCCGGGCTGGTCGTGGGCACAGCCATGGGCTGGACGGAGAAGCTGAACAAGGCGCTGCACCCCATCGTCAGCCTGCTCTACCCCATACCAGCCCTGGGCTGGCTGCCCCTGCTCATGCTGTGGATAGGCATCAACGAGTTGCTGCCCATCACCATAATCTTTATCTGCTCCTTCTTCCCCGTCCTCTATAACACCGTCACCGGTATCAGGAACGTGGATAAGGACTATATACGGGTGGCGCGGACGTTGGGGGCTTCCGATATCAAGATTCTGACCACGGTGGTTATGCCCTTAGCCCTGCCCAACATTTTCACCGGCTTCCGGTTGGAGGCGGGGATGGCCTGGCGGGTGATAATCGCCGCCGAGATGGTGGCTATTCCTACCGGCATCGGCGCCCTGATGATGAAGGCGGAGAGCTTAATCCGCATCGACATTATCATCGTCTGCTTGATAGTTTTAGCCGTGATGTGCCTTTCCTTCGAGAAGTTCTTCGAGTTCCTGGAAACCAAGATGACCGCCAAGTGGAGGTAACGTGCCCTCGATAAAGCTGGAAAACATCTGTAAATATATCTGCCGCAACGTGGAGCTGGAGATAAGCGACCGGGAGTTGCTGGTTCTGTTGGGGCCGAGTGGGGCGGGCAAGACCACGCTGCTCAATATTATTGCCGGTCTGACCGATTACGACGGCTCGGTGCTCTTCGACAGCCAGCGGGTGGATAAGCTGCCCGCCAGCAAGCGGGGGGTGGGCTACCTCTTCCAGGACCTGTTTCTGTTCCCCCATCTGGACGTGTCGGCTAACATCGCCTACGGGCTGAAAGCCCGCAAGCAGCCCCATGACGGTATTCAAGAAAGGGTGGCGGAACTGCTGCACCTGATGAAAATAAGCCACCTCGCCGAGCGCTATCCCAAGAACTTGAGCGGCGGGGAAAAGCAGCGGGTGGCTCTGGCGCGGGCGCTGGCTCTTTCCCCCAGGGTTCTGCTCCTCGACGAGCCCTTGAGCAGCCTTGATACCCAGACCGCCAAATACCTGAGGACCGAGCTGAAGCAACTCCAGAAGAAGCTGGGTATCACCACTATATATGTCACTCACGACCTGGCCGAAGCCGAGGAGATGGCGGACCGCATAGCCGTTATCCAGGACGGCCAGCTGCAGCAGCTGGGTAAGCCGGAGGAGGTCTTTTTCTACCCGGTAAATGAAGCGGTATCCGATTTTATCGGCGCGCCCAACATATTGCACTGCGACCATTGCCAGAGCCTGGGGCAGGGGGTGATGGAGGCCAGTTGTGGCGCTATGAATATCATCCTCCCCGACGACGGCAACCCCGTCCGGCGCATCGCCCTCTTCCCCCGCGATATATACGTTTCCGAGACCAAGCCACCGGGGCCGGAGGTGAACCGCTTTAAGGGGGTAATCACCAGCATCAAGCCCCTCGGCGACGGCGTCAGGCTCGAAGTCAGGGTGGGTGAGCATAAGCTGCTGGCGGAGGTGCCCCACCATATCTTCGAGGACATGGACTTGAGCGTGGGCAAAGAGGTCTTCCTGATACTGAAGCTGCGGAGAATTAAGGTCTATTAGGCGTGGGGCGAGGGTAAAGGGGTTTTACTTTAGATAGCTGCTTCAAGTATAATTCCTGTTAATGCGTTGTGGGTAGTTACCTAAGTAAAAAATTTGCAATCTGAGCCATATCTAGCTATAATCTCTATGCGGAAAGGGGGAAAGATGGCTAAACCTAAGGTCGCTTTTTATTGGTGCGCTTCCTGTGGCGGCTGTGAGGAGACGGTGGTTGACCTCAACGAGAATATTCTGACGGTGGCGAACGCGGTGGATATCGTCCTCTGGCCGGTGGCGCTGGACTTTAAGCGCAAGGATATCGAAGCCATGAAAGACGGCGAAATAGCGGTGAGCTTTATCAACGGGGCGGTGAGGTTGGGGGAGCAGGAGGAGATGGTGAAGCTGCTGAGGAAAAAGTCCGGTCTGGTGGTTGCCTTCGGCGCCTGCGCCCACCTGGGCGGGATTCCGGGGCTGGGCAACTTCTATGACCGGGAGTCTATCTTTAACCGCGTATATAAGGAAGTTCCTACCGTAGATAACCCTAAGGGGATTTTCCCCCAGCAGAAGACCAAGATTAAAGAGGGCGAGCTGGAGTTGCCCGAGTTTTACGATACGGTTAAGACACTGGACCAGACCATTGACGTTGATTATTACCTCCCCGGCTGTCCGCCGGCTCCCGATTTAATAATGGCGGCGGTTACCGCCATTCTTGAGGGGAAGCTGCCGGAGAAGGGGGCGGTGCTGGCACCCAATAAGGCGCTGTGCGACACCTGCCCCAGAGCCGAGAGTAAACCCGATAAACTATCCATTGCCGAGGTCAAGAGACCCTGGCAGATCAAGATGGACCCCGAGCTGTGCTTCTTAGCGCAGGGGATAATCTGCATGGGGCCGGCGACCCGAACGGGCTGCGGGGAGACCTGCATCCGCGCCAACCAACCCTGCCGGGGCTGCTTCGGGCCGATAGACGGCGTGGTCGACCAGGGGGCTAAAGCCCTTTCCATGGTCGCTTCCATACTGGGGCTGGACGGGGAGCAGGATATGAGCGAGGAAGAGGTCAAAAAGCTAATTGACAGCATTGCCGACCCGGCGGGAACAGTCTATCGATTTAGTCTGGCTTCCTCTTTGCTTAGAAGAAGGAGAATGGAGTGAAAAAGATAACCATAGACCCGATAACCAGGCTTGAGGGACATGGCAGGATAGAGATTTTCCTCGATGATAAGGGCAATTGCGAGCGGGCTACTCTTCAGGTTCCCGAACTGAGGGGGTTCGAGAAGTTTGCCGAGGGGAGAGCCGCTGAAGAGATGCCCCGCATCACCACCATGATATGCGGCGTTTGTCCTACTGCTCACCACATGGCGGCGACCAAAGCCTTGGACGACCTGTTTAAGGTCGAGCCGACATCGGCGGCCAAGAAGATAAGGGAGCTGATGTACAGCGCTTTCTATACTGAAGACCATATTTTGCACTTCGTCTTTTTGGGTGGTCCTGACTTTGTCGTGGGGCCGACGGCACCCGCCGCCGAGAGGAACGTGCTGGGTGTTATCGGCAAGGTGGGGTTGGAGGTGGGGGGTAAGGTCATCGAGATGCGCAAGCGGATGCGGAACGTGATGAGGATAATCGGCGGCAAGCCGGTTATGCCTACCTGCGGCTTGCCGGGAGGGGTATCCAAGCGGATTAGCGAGGACGAGAGAAAGACCATCATCGAAGCCGGCGAATACGGCGTCGAGTTCTGCCAGGTCGCCCTCCAGCTTTTCGATGACGTGGTGCTCAAGAATAAAGAATACGTTGACCTGGTCACCGGCGATGTCTACTCACATAAGACCTACTACATGGGGCTGGTGGACGATAAGAACAAGGTCAACTTCTACGACGGTAAAATCAGGGTGGTCGACCCCGAGGGCAAGGAGTTCGCCAAGTTTAAGCCGCAGGACTACCTCGACCATATCCGGGAGCATGTCGAGCCCTGGACTTACGTCAAGTTCTCCTACCTCAAGAAGGTGGGCTGGAAGGGCTTTGTCGACGGCAAGGAGAGCGGGGTTTTCCGCGTGGCTCCATTAGCCAGGCTGAACGTCTCCGACGGGATGGCCACGCCGCTGGCCCAGGAAGCCTACGAAAAGATGTTCGCCACGCTGGGCGGCAAGCCGGTGCACAGCACGCTGGCTTTCCACTGGGCGCGCCTGGTCGAGGCGCTTTACGCCGCGGAAAGGACGCTGGAGCTGGCTAAAGACCCCGAGATTACCTCGGACGACATCGTCAACCTGCCTACCGAGACCCCCAAGGAGGGGATTGGGGTGGTGGAAGCCCCCAGGGGCACCCTTATCCATCACTACCAGACCGACGATAACGGGATTATAACCAAGGCCAACCTGATTGTAGCCACCCAGAACCACTCGGCGGCAATCAACATGTCGGTGGAGAAGGCGGCCAAGGCGCTGATAAAGAAAGGGAATGTGCCCGACGGCATCCTCAACATGATTGAGATGGCTTTCAGGGCTTATGACCCCTGCCATGCCTGCGCTACCCATTCCCTGCCGGGCCGGACGCCGCTCGAGGTCAGCGTTTATGACGCTGACGGTGAGCTGGTAAAGAAATTGGTAAGAGACTAGCCGGGCGTTAGGTTAAACAATGTGACTATACGGTAGCATTTTAATAGCTAGAAAGATTGAGAAAATGAAGCCGATACTGGTAGTAGATGACGAAGCTATTATGAGGGAGTCGCTCCGGGACTGGTTGACCGACGACGGCTATCAGGTAGAGATAGCTGAAGATGGAGAGGCAGCCCTGAAAGCTATTGCTCAGCAGGACTTTGGTGTTGCTATCGTCGACCTGATGCTACCAGGTAAGAACGGTATTGAGGTATTACGTGAGGCTAGGAAAAAGAGGCCCTATCTCAAGGGAATAATTATCACCGCTTACGCCTCGGTGCCGACGGCGGTGGAAGCGATGAAAAATGGGGCGGTTGACTATCTATCCAAACCAGTCCAGCTTAACCAGCTGGAGGCATTGATCCGTGACGCCCTCGGCTCGGTTCAGGTGGAGGTTAAACCTAGTGCTACCGTAGCCCCGGCTAAGGTTAAACCGCTGGCGGTGGAGGCAGAAGAACCGGCAGAGGTTGAAGAAGCGATTGATGAGGCTACGGGGAAGATATATTTACCGCCCTGTCAGATAGCCTGCCCGGTTGGTGAGGATATCCAGCGCACCAATGCCATGATGGCTCTGCTCCCTCTGGATGCTGAGAAAGCTCAGAGCCAGATAATTAAAATAGGCGACGAAATCTATAAAAAGAACCCCCTGTTTCCCGTGTGTAGCTATATTTGCGGGCTTTGTGAGCGGGAGTGCAATTATAAAGACCACACCGGTGCCATAAGAAGAAAAATGCTCAAGAGATTCATCAGCGAGTATTATCTTCCCTATCTGGAGACTAAGCCCGTGCTTCCCTCTCCCGCCAAAGAGAAAGTGGCCGTCATCGGTGGGGGGCCGGGGGGGTTGATGTGTGCTTATATGCTGGGGCAGAGGGGCTATAAAGTAACTGTCCTGGAGAGGAGTTCCTGGCTGGGGGGCTCCCTGAGATATATCCCTCAATATCGTCTCCCCAGACGGGTTATTGATAGCACTTTAAATAACCTGGTGAGGATTGCTCATATTGAGGTTAGATTCGGCATAGAGATGGGTGAGAAGGGGAACACGCTGGATAGTCTTTACCGTGATGGTTATAAGGCGGTGTTTGTTGCCACTGGCACCCACGCGCCCCGGCCCCTCACTCTAGAGAAGGAGACAGTATTGGGGGCCGACCTGGACGGGGTTATCTCCGGTTTGTATCTCCTCTATGACATAAACCAGGGGAAGGTGCCGGCCCAGCTCTATCGCCAGCTCTTCCGGCATCGTAAGGTGATAGTGGTCGGCGGTGGTAACGTTGCTTTTGATGTCGCCCGAACCGCTCGGCGGCTGGGGGGAGACGTGGCTATGGTCTGCCTGGAGAACGCGGATAAGTCTTCCAAGGACGGGATTCCGGCCGATGTTGAGGAGATTGAAGGCGCTGTGGAAGAGGGCATCATGATAAATTACAGCCGGGGGGTGGAGAATATTATCGGGGAGGAGGGAAGATTTAAGGCAATAAAGTGCCCCCGCTGCACCTCGGTCTTTGATGAGAAGGGATTTAATCCCAAGTTTGACCGAAATGATGCGGTCTATCTGGAGGGGGATGTGTTGCTGGTTACCATCGGACAGGGTGCTGAGCGGACATTCTTCCGTCAGGAGAACTTGCTGGATGCAGACGGCCGGCTTGATGTCGACCAGCTTACCCTCATGAGCCAGCGCCAGGAAAGGGTTTTCATCGGGGGCGATGTGAAGCGGGTGGGCCTTGCTGCCGAGGCGATGAGAGACGGCATAATTGCCGCCGAGTCTATAGACCGCTACCTGAGGGGTGAGGACCTGAGGGTGGGGAGGGAGAAGAACTATGAAGATGCCGCTTTCCCCGAGCACCCGCAATATAAGCCTCAGCCTGAAGTCTTGTGGTCGCCGGCTGAGGAAAGGCTGAATTTTAAAACTTTTGAGAAGGGATACAGCCTGGAAGAAGCGGTAGCCGAGGCCAGAAGGTGTCTATGCTGTGGCCCGTGCTCCAGCTGTAAGGCTTGCGTGGTAATGGGGCTTCAGTCTGAGATACCGGAAATTGCCGTCAACCAGGATGTGTGTAGCGGCTGCGGCGTTTGTGTCGCCGTATGTCCTTATGATGCCATCCATCTGATGAAATTAGATAGTGGGCTGGTAGCATCCGTAGATAGCTTTAAGTGCAAACGATGTGGCTTATGCTCTAGTGCCTGCCCTGCCGGGGCAGTAACTATCAACGATAGTCTGGCGGAAACTATCGCCAGCGGTTACATATTTTTATCATAAGGAGGTGTGTTATGAAGGAAAAGGTGGAAGCAGCTTTAGCTAAGATAAAACCGGCTTTGCAAGCCGACGGCGGCGACGTTGAGCTGGTGGCTGTGGAGGGTGGGGTGGTCAAGGTGAAGCTGACCGGCGCCTGCGCCAGCTGCCCGGTAGCCATGGTGACACTGAAACAGGGCATCGAACGGCTGCTCAAGGAACAGATTGCTGAGGTCAAGGAAGTAATTGCCGTCTAAAGCGCGGCTTACGGGGCTTGAGTAATGCCGATATACGAATATGTTTGTGATAAGTGCCAGTTGAAATTCGAGTTGCTCAAAGCGATGAGCCAGTAGGAGGAGGATGCCCCCTGCCCGAAATGCGGAACTAGTGCTCGGCGTGCGCTTTCCTCATTCGCCAGAAGCTCTGACGGTTCAGAGTCTTCGGGGAACGGAAGCGCCTGTAGCACTTGTAGTGCCAACACCTGTAGCTCCTGTTCTCTATAAACGTAAGGGAGGCGAATGAGAAAGCCGGATACGCAGTTTTCCTGCCGCTCCTGCGGTAAAATCGCCGAGTGTCCTGCCGGGGCGACGCCCTGTGAGGCACTCCAGGGCTGGTTGACCGTCTCTTCCTGGGAGGGGCCGGGGGTGGTGGAGCACTATAACTTCTGTTCGTTTAGCTGCCTCGAGTCCTGGGCCGACGCCAAGGTGCCCAGAGTGCCCGAGGTGTTTCTGGATTCCTTTAGAGAAGATAAGAGTAAATAAATAGAGATGAATACGCTGGTTCTGGGAATGGGTAACACCATTCTTACCGATGACGGGGTTGGCATCGAGATTGCCCGCCAGCTCAAGGAGAGGAAGCCCGAATTAGACGTAGTGGAGACCAGCGAGGCTGGAATCGCCCTCCTTGACTTTATTGTGGGCTACGATAGGCTCATCATCGTCGATTCGGTAAAGACGGAAGAAGGAGAGCCCGGGGAGTTATATAAGCTGGAGATGGGGGCGATGAAGCCCACATCCCACCTGACTTCTTTGCACGGAGTGGATATTGCCACTGCCTTCGAGCTCGGGCGGAGGCTGGGCTATAAGATGCCCCAGCAGGTGAGTATATACGCCGTGGAGGTTAAGGATAATACCTCTTTCGGTGAGGAGTGCACCGAGGAGGTGGGAGGGAAGGTATCACTCATCACTGAGCAAATAATAGGGGAGGAAAAGCTGTGACGCAAACTGTGAAGGAAAAACCTACGAAGGAAACCAGGGCGGGATTTAAGCCCAAGATTATAGTTTTCTGCTGCAACTGGTGTTCCTATGCCGGCGCCGATTTGGCGGGCACCTCTAGACTCAAGATCAACCCCAATTTCAGGGTCATCCGAACTATGTGCTCGGGCAGGGTAGAGCCTTCCTTCATCTTCCACGCCTTTGCCAAGGGAGCCGATGGGGTGATGATAGCCGGCTGTCATCCCGGTGACTGCCACTACAGCACGGGTAACTATAAGGCGAGACGCCGTATAATGCTGCTCAAGAAAACGCTTCCCCAACTTGGGATAGAGCCCGAGAGATTAAGGCTGGAATGGATTTCCGCTTCCGAAGGAACCAAATTCCGCAACCAGGTTAACGAGTTCGTTGACGAGGTCACAGCGCTGGGTCCCCTCCATAATCACAATTGATTAGTCCTCCCCCCAAAGGCGGACGATGCTGACCAAACTAGCTAGATTGGCGAGAATAGGCGTGCGTGGGGTGGTGCAGGGAGTCGGCTTCAGACCCTTTATCTACCGCTTAGCCCGGGATTACGGCCTGAAGGGCTGGGTGCGCAATACCTCGGGGAACGTGGAGATCGAAGTGGAGGGGGACGAGGCTAAGCTGAACCGTTTCCTGGAGGACATTAAGACCGAAGCCCCGCCCATGTCGCGCATCGAGAATATCGAAGTCAGCTTTGCTGCCCCCAAGGGCTATAATGATTTTAAGATTGTGGAGAGCCTGAGCCGGGAGGGGCACTACCAGCTGGTTTCGCCCGATATCGCCACCTGCCCCGACTGCAAAAAAGAAGTCTTTTCATCCGATGACCGCCGTTACGGCTACGCTTTTACCAACTGCACCAACTGCGGGCCTAGGTTTACCATCATCGAGGATATTCCCTACGACCGACCTAAGACCACTATGCGCTCGTTTAAGATGTGCCCGCGTTGCCAGCGGGAATACGACGACCCTGTGGACAGGCGCTTTCACGCCCAGCCCAACGCCTGCCCCGAGTGCGGGCCGAGCCTGGAGCTGGTCGATAGCGGGGGCAAGCCTTTTGAGTGTGCCGACGTCATCAAAACAGCCAGCCGATTGCTTAAAGAGGGTAAGATATTGGCGGTTAAGGGACTGGGGGGATTTCAGCTTGCCTGTGACGCCACCAGCGATGAGGCGGTAAACAACTTGAGAGAAAGAAAGAGACGCCCATCGAAGCCACTGGCGGTAATGATGGGCAATGTACAGGAGGTTGAAAGACACTGCCTCGTTTCCCCCAAAGAACGCGAGCTGCTCGAATCGCCCCAAGCGCCCATCGTACTTTTGCGCTGGAAAGAAGGCTCGGATATATCGAAGACGATAGCTCCTAATCTAAACTATCTGGGAGTGATGCTGCCCTATACGCCGTTACACCACCTTCTAGTGCAAGAGGTCGGATTACCGCTGGTGATGACCAGCGGAAACTTAAGCGAGGAGCCCATCGCCAAGGATAACGACGAAGCCTTGAGAAGGCTTAAGGGAATCGCCGACTATTTCCTGCTCCATAACCGCGATATCTACGCCCGCTATGACGACAGCGTTTATATGGTGGAGGAGGGCGAGGCGCGGGCGCTGAGGCGGGCGCGGGGCTATGCCCCCTATCCCATCTTTCTGCCCTTTAAGTCGAAGCAAATCCTTGCCTGCGGCGCCGAGGATAAAAATACCTTTTGCCTGACCAGGGACGAGCACGCTTTCCTGAGCCAGCACATCGGCGACATGGAGAACGAGGAAACCCTGGAGCATTTCGAGAATACCATCGGGCTATATAAAAAGCTCTTCCGGGTCGAGCCGGAGATTATCGCCTACGATATGCACCCCGAATACCTGGCGACTAAGTACGCCCTTGAGGCGGGGGCAAAAGAAGGTCTAAAACTCGTTCCGGTGCAGCACCACCATGCCCATATCGTGAGCTGTATGGTGGAAAACAATGTCCGAGAGCCGGTTATCGGGGTGGCTTTCGACGGGACGGGCTACGGCAGCGACGGTACTATCTGGGGTGGCGAGTTTTTGCTGACCGACTGGAAGGGTTTCAGGCGGGTGGGGCACTTCGACTACGTGCCCCTGGTGGGCGGGGCGGCGGCAATAAAAAAGCCCTACCGGATGGCTTTGAGCTATCTCTACACCCTGTTGGGAGAGGACTTCGACTTGGAAGGTCTCCCTCTCGGCGAAATCAATCCCGCCGAACTGGAGATAATAAAGCGACAGCTGAAGCGAAAGATAAACTCGACGCCGACCTCGAGCGCGGGGCGGCTCTTCGACGCCGTCTCGGCGCTGGTGGGGGTGAGGGGGGAGATAGACTACGAGGCACAGGCGGCTATCGAGCTGGAAATGTTAGCTCCTGATGAAGCGCTCGTATCGGAGTCTTATCCTTTCTCCATTGATGGTGAGGAGGGAATAGGCGTGGTGAGGTTAAGTGAGTTATGGTCGGCTTTGGTGGGGGATATCAGGAATCAGACGCCCGCTCCCGTCATCTCGCTAAAGTTTCACAATACTATGGCTGAGATAACCGTCAAAATGTGCAAATTAGTATCCAAAGAGAGTAGTATAAAGCGGGTGGCTTTGAGCGGCGGCGTCTTTCAGAACAGGCTGTTATTTAGGCTGACGATGGCTGCTCTGCAGAAGGAAGGCTTTGATGTGCTCACCCACCGCCTGGTGCCGCCTAACGACGGCGGCATTTCTTTAGGACAGGCGGTGATTGCTAATTTTTATGACGGAGAGGAAAGACTATGAAAAAACTAAAGATGGGACCCCAGCCGATGCTATGGGCCCACCCCACGGTCCTGGTCGGGGCTGATGTTGACGGCAAACCCGACTTCGCCGCCGTCGCCTGGGCTGGTGTCGTTGCCAGCACACCGCCGGCTGTTTCCATCGCCCTGCAGCACCACCGTTACTCCCTCAAGGGCATCCGCCAGAACATGAGCTTCTCGGTCAACATCCCTTCCCGCGAACTGGTCAGGGAAACCGACTACTGCGGGCTTATCTCCGGGGCGAAAACGGACAAGGTAAAAGACTGCAAATTCAAGGTCTTCTACGGCAAAACGCCCGGTGCCCCGCTTATCAAGCAGTGCCCGATAAACCTGGAATGCGCAGTTCGGCACATTCTTAATATGGGGAGCCATGCCCTGGTCATCGGTGAGGTGGTGGAGACCTATGTCTCCGAGGACTGCCTGACCAAGGGACATCCTGATATCAGAAAGGTCAAGCCGTTCGCTTATATCCCCGGCAAATACCATGCCATTGGCAAAGCCTTTGCTGATGCCTTCAGCATCGGCCGGGAGATTAAAGAGGTTTAGCTATGTGTCTGGCCATACCCGCGCTGATTACCTCAATAGAGGATAAAGAGGCCGAGGCTGAGATTGGCGGCATAAGCCGTCGCATCAGCCTCTGGCTTACCCCCGAAGCCAGGGTCGGGGACTACGTGCTGGTGCACACCGGCTACGCTATAAACGTCCTCGACCAGGAGCAGGCTAAAGAGACTTTACAGATTTTGCGGGAAATAGCCGAGGGGGTGGAGGGGTGAAGTATATCACCGAATTTCGCAGCTCGGAGCTGGGGGAGGGGCTGATTGCCCGTATTCAGCAGCGCTCCAAGAGGAAGGTGCGCTTTATGGAGTTCTGCGGGGGGCATACCGTGACCATCTTCCGGTATGGCATCCGCCAGCTCCTGCCGCCGACCATCGAAATGGTATCGGGGCCGGGCTGCCCCATATGCGTCACCGCCAACGCTGACCTGGATAAGGCGATTGCCCTCTCGCAAATCCCCGGTGTAATCGTTGCTACCTTCGGCGATATGCTTAAAGTGCCGGGGAGCCGTTCCAGCCTGGAGAAAGCCAAAGCCGAGGGCGCCGAGGTGCGAACGGTCTATTCCACCATGGACGCCCTAAATATCGCCGAGGCTAACCGGGATAAATCGGTGGTTTTCATGGGCATCGGCTTCGAGACCACTGCCCCCACCATCGCCGCTTCTATACTCCAGGCGGAGGAGCGGGGGATAGAGAATTACTACGTGCTCTCTTTACATAAACTATGCCCGCCGGTAATCAAAGCGCTGCTCGATTCGGGCGAGGTGGAGCTGGGGGGGCTGGTCTGCCCGGGGCATGTCAGCGCTATTATCGGCTCGCACCCCTGGGAGTTTATCGCCCGCGAATACGGTATTCCCTGCGTTATCTCCGGCTTCGAGCCCCTCGATATACTGCAGTGCGTGGAGATGCTGGTGGAGCAGGTGGAAAAGGGCGAGTCGCGCGTTGAGATAGCCTATAGGCGGGGGGTGAGGCCCGAGGGCAACCAGATAGCCCTGAAGCTGATGGAGCGGGTGTTTGAGCCTTCTCCCGCCCGCTGGCGGGGGATGGGGGAGATTGCCGGCAGCGGACTGAAAATAAATAGTAAATACCAGCGCTTCGATGCCGAAGCTAACTTCGATATTAAGACGGCGCCCGCCGTCGAGCATAAGGGCTGTATCTGCGGCGACATCCTGCGTGGGGTTAAGACGCCCGCCGACTGCAAGCTCTTCGGCAAAGCCTGCACGCCCCAAAATCCGATAGGACCCTGCATGGTCTCTGCCGAGGGCAGCTGCTCGGCTTACTACCTTTATGGGGGCGGTCGTGGAGGATAAGATTCTTCTGGCTCACGGCAGCGGGGGCAAGCTGAGCCACGACCTTGTGGCCAAGAGTTTCGTCAAGGCGCTGGCTAACCCGCTGCTGAATACGCTGGACGACTCCGCCGTCTTCGAGCTGAGCGGGAGGCTGGCTTTCACCACCGACAGCTACGTGGTCAGCCCTATCTTCTTTCCCGGCGGGGATATCGGTAAGCTGGCTGTCTGCGGCACGGTAAACGACCTGGCCACGAGCGGCGCCAAGCCGCTTTATTTAAGCCTTTCCTTCATCATCGAAGAAGGTCTTTCTCTGAACGAGCTTGAGAAAGTCGTAAACTCGGTGCGGAAGGCGGCGGGGGAGGCGGGGGTAAAAATCGTCACCGGGGACACCAAGGTGGTAACCCGGGGCAGCGCCGATAAGCTGTTTATCAATACTGCCGGCGTGGGCGTTATACCCGAAGGCGTCAGTATCTCCGGAACTAACGCTAAGCCGGGGGATAGGGTGATTTTGAGCGGGGCTATCGGCGACCACGGTATCGCCGTGGTCAGCCAGCGGGAGGGCTTGAGCTTTGCTACAAAACTTAAAAGCGATTGTGCTCCGCTGGGCGGTCTGGTGGCCGAGATGCTGAAAGCCAGCCCCAATATACACGCCCTGCGCGACCCGACTAGAGGCGGGCTGGCCAGCAGCCTGAACGAACTGGCTCAACAGTCGAAGGTGAGCATCAGAATCGAGGAGAAAGAAATCCCGGTGCGGGAGGCCGTCCTTGCCGCCTGCGAGATGCTCGGCTTCGACCCGCTCTATGTCGCCAACGAGGGCAAGATGATTGCCATCGTTCCGCCCGAGGACGCTGATAAAGTCCTCAAAGCCATGCGCAAGAATAAATACGGCAGGGATGCCGCCATAATCGGGGAGGTGGGGGCGGAAAAGCCGGGGCGGGTGGTAATGAAGACCGTTCTGGGGTCTTCCCGCATCGTCGACATGATGGTGGGGGACCTATTACCGAGGATTTGCTAATATGCACGAACTAAGCATCACCCAGAGTATGCTCGACCTGGTCCTGGAGCAGGCGCAGAATGCCGGCGCTAAAGAGGTGGGCAAAATCAACCTGGTCTTGGGGGAGATGACGGGGGTGGTGGACAGGTCGGTCCGGTTTTACTTTGATTTCCTGAGCAAGGGGACGGCAGCGGAGGGGGCGAAGCTTTCCTTCAAGCTAATACCGGCTACAGCCCGCTGCCGTAACTGCGGTCAGGATTTTGAGCTGGGGGAGTTCGACTGGACCTGTCCACACTGTCAGGGTAATAATATAGAGATTGTCGGCGGCAAGGAGCTATTCGTGGAAAGCATCGAGGTGGAATAGATGGAAATAAAGGTAATTAAGGACATCATGGGCGCTAACGAGCAGATAGCGCAGAAGAACCGCCAGCTATTCGACCGCCACAAG
>JALHSZ010000023.1 GCA_022865485.1 Dehalococcoidales bacterium
TGCTGGCACGTAGTTAGCCGAGACTTATTCCTCAGGTACCGTCATTGTTCTTCCCTGAGAAAAGGGGTTTACAACCCGAAAGCCGTCATCCCCCACGCGGCGTCGCTGTGTCAGGCTTTCGCCCATTGCACAATATTCCTTGCTGCTGCCTCCCGTAGGAGTCTGGGCCGTGTCTCAGTCCCAGTGTGGCTGACCGTCCTCTCAAACCAGCTACCGATCTTCGCCTTGGTAAGCCGTTACCCTACCAACCAGCTAATCGGCCGCAAGCCCTTCCCCAAGCGCCCGAAGGCTTTAGTGATGGAGCATTACCCCCACCACCACATAGGGTATTAGCTCTAATTTCTCAGAGTTATTCCCTACTTAAGGACAGGTTACTTACGTGTTACTCACCCGTTCGCCACTATCATTCTTGCGAAAGACCGTTCGACTTGCATGCATAAGGCACGCCGCCAGCGTTAATCCTGAGCCGGGATCAAACTCTCCGTAAAGAACTATAAGCTTCTTAAAAAGAACCTTCCTTCCACTATCCAGTTGTTAAGGTGCGACTTAGAGTAAAGGACATCGTAGCATAACGCCCCTTCTTTGTCAATATTTTTTTGCCTACCCCACCCACCTCACGGTAGGTATCACCCGGTAAACGCTAACCCTCAACTCCTCCTCCAAAAGCGGCTCCGCCTCCTTCATTATCTCCCCCCTCATCCTCGACCCCTGCCAGTCCCGCCACTGCTCCACGTTATCCCAGGTAGTTATAATAGCCACGATAGAAGGGTCCTTATCGCTCACCAGGTTCTCGGCGCCCACATACCCCGGGTAGGACATGGCGTGCTCGCGCAATTTGAGCAACACCGGCTGCAGGTCGGCGCCCTGCTTCAGCTTATATCCGTTGATAACCTTAATCACAACCCCCTCCTACTCCGGGCTAAGCCCCTTCCCCCAGGCAGCCGCCCGCTCCAGCTCCCCCTCTTTCAGCGGGCCCTGGACACCCTCGACGAAGAAGCCCTCGGGGTCAACGATGAGGTGAGCACCCTTCTTCTTCAGGCTGCTGGCGATTTTGCCGGCGGCATAGCCGAAGATCTTAGCCGCTTTCGCCGAATACCTGGTATCGAAAGCAGCCACATCCAGCCCGTTAATCTCCGCCTTGGTAACCCTCTCCAGAAAATCCTTAATGGCCGGCGTGGCTCTTCCCCCCTGCGTGGGCGCGCCCACCACCAGCAGGCTGATATTCTCCAGCTCCGGAGGCCCCACCTCCCCCGCCCGCAGCACCCTGACCTCACCCCCGCTGATAGCCCCGCCGATAGCCTTGGCTATTTCCTCCGTGTTCCCGTAAACCGAGTCGTAGACCACTAAAGCCCTCATGGCTACACCTCCGTCCTGTGCTCTAATATCCAGTGTAAAACAAAATCAACCAGCCCACAAGAGGTTATTATGCCCCACCCCCAGGTCATTTTTCCCACACCAACCCACCCTACAGAGGTGTCACCTCTATAGATTTCTCTCCCCCCTAGACTCTATCGTCATCGCGAGCAGCGCACCCCCCACTGTCATTGCGAGGAACTCCTGCGCAGGCAGGAGGACGAAGCAATCTCTCTGTATACTGTCATTCCCGCGCCCCTCTGTCATTCCCGCGTTTCACTCTGTCATTCCCGCGAAAGCGGGAATCCAGTCTCTCTTTTCCCCCCACTCGACAGGGGCAGCGCTTTAGTTGTAGCTTTCTCTTTAAGCCCTAAAATTTCAGGAGGATAAAACCATGAAGCTCAAGGCGGCGGGCATAATGCTCGTGACGGCGCTCGCCGTCGGCGGGCTACTGAATCTGCTATTATAGACTGAGATTTCATGTCTGATGCATTAAAGAGGCGTCTACTAATCGCCATCGGGACAATATGCCTGGCAATAGGGGTAATAGGCATATTTACCCCCATACTGCCCACCACCCCGTTTCTCCTGCTGGCTGCTGCCTGCTACCTACGAAGTTCACCGAGATTTCATCGCTGGCTTATGAACAACAGAATTTTCGGCAGCTACATCAGAAATTTCACCGAAGGTAGAGGGATACCGATAAAGGTCAAGCTCTTCACCATTGCCCTATTATGGGCGACAATCGGTATATCTATATGGGTAGCGGCAAACCTGGTTGTAACCGCAGTCCTCTTAGTTGTCGCTGTTGGCGTCAGCCTGCACATTGTCTTTATTCGAACGAAGCAAGACAAGCCAACCTGATGCTTTAGCCCCACCCCCCGAATTTATCTATTCCCGCCCGCCGCCCTTTAATGTAAAGGGGGCTTCGCCCCCTTAAAAACCCCCCGCCCCATTCTGTCATTGCGAGGAGTCCCGCGCAGGCAGGACGACGAAGCAATCTCTCTGTCATTCCCGCGTTTCACTCTGTCATTCCCGCGCCCCTCTGTCATTCCCGCGTTTCACTCTGTCATTCCCGCGAAGGCGGGAATCCAGCCTCTCTTTTCCCCCCTACTTGACAGGGGCAGGGCTTTGGTTGTAGCTTTCTTTGTTAAGCCCTAAAATTTCAGGAGGATAAAACCATGAAGCTCAAGGATAAGGTAGCCATCATCACCGGTGGCGGCACCGGCATCGGCAAGGCCATCAGCATGGCTTTCGCCAAGGAAGGAGCTAAGGTCGTCGTCGCCGCCCGCACCCTCCCCCGCCTGGAGGAGACGGTAAAAGCCATCGAGGCTAAAGGGGGCAAGGCTCTGGCGGTACAGACCGACATCGCCGACCACGAGCAGGTCAAGCGCATGGTGGCTAAGGCCATCAAAGAATTCGGGCGGGTGGACATACTGGTCAACAATGCCGCCCGGGGCACCTACAACAACGCCGACGTGGTCGACATGGGCCTGGATGAGTGGCACGAGTCGCTGCTCATCAACCTCACCGGGGCCATGCTCTGCTGCAAAGAGGTGCTCAAGGATATGATTCCCCGCCGCAGCGGCAGCATCGTCAACGTCAGCAGTGTCGCTGGGATATCGGGCGTCGCCAGGGAAAGCCCCTACGCCGCCAGCAAGTGGGGCTTAATCGGCTTAACCGAAACCCTGGCTATCGAAACCGGCAAGCACAACATCCGCGTCAACAGCATCAGCCCCGGGGCAACCCGGACGCAGGAGTTCGAGGACTGGGTCAAGACGTCGGCTAAAACCTTCGGCATCTCCTACGACCAGGTGATGACCAAGCTCGCTGAAAACAACGCCCTAAAGCGCATCGCCGAGCCCGCCGAAATCGCCGCCTGCATCGTCTTTCTGGCCTCGGATGATGCCAGCGCCATCACCGGCCACAACCTGGTGGCGAGCTGCGGCTTTCACATCACTCACCCCAACGAGATAAGCTGGGTATAATAGATTAATTTAGGAGGAATTGAACCGATGGCCACCAACTGGGAGAAAAACCTGGTCAGAAAACCCCGCTACGAAGTGAGCGCCGGCAACATCAAAGGCCGGCAGTACCCGACAATGACCATAATGAGCAACGACCTCGTCCCCGGCAGCAACACCTACATCGAATTCGGCTGGATATGGGATATGCCCGACCCCAACCCCCATATCTTTGAGCACACCCACCGCGCCGGCTGCAACGAGATTGTTCTCCATATCGGTGGCGACCCCGAACACCCCGAAAAGCTGGGCGCCGAAATAGAATTCGTCGTCGGCGGCCAACCGCTGGTCTTCGATACCACCTCGGCGCTGTTTATCCCCGCGGGCGTAAAGCACGGCCCGGTGACCTGGAAAAAGCTCACCCGGCCCCATTTGCAGATGGCGATGGTCCTCGGCGCCGGCACCATGGCTGAAGCCGACCCGGGAGGGCATGTTAAGCAGAGGGGGAAGGATTAGAATTTAAAAAAGGGGAGCCTCTCGGCTCCCCCCACTGTTCCAGCACCGAACTCTTCAACTATTACAGGCCGGCTTTACTTACTACCTCACGAGCCGTGCCGATAAAATTATGAGGCACGGTAAACTTGTATTTCTCTCCGGCCGTCTCAATCTCCAGGTGGCTATCTTCGTACCGTGGTATACCGATGCCTTGGGTCATATTGCGGCCTTCCTTAACCTTGACCTTCTTAATACGGTTCAAATCGACAAAAAAGTTCTGGGGGTTTTCCTTCAGGGCCGCTTCCGGAGGCATATCGAGGTATCGTTTATACAGGGAATAGCCTGCGGTGACGGCATTGAATATCCCGGCCAGTCCTCCCTTCTTCCCCGCCTTCTTAGCCTCCTCCTTTATCATTTCCGTGGTCATAATAGCGAATATCATCCGCCTTTCGGTAACCACGATGTTGAAGGCCTCCACGCTAATGAATCCCTTCTTCCGGGATACCGCTGGAATGATACCGACAAGCTGTTCCGCGCTCACACCTTGAGAGGTTGAGGCAGCGGGAGCCGGCGTGGCAACAGAGCTAGCTGCCGACTCCGATAGTTTCTGGCCGCAGGAGCCGCAAAACTTTGTGCCCTTGTCCAGAGCCGCGCCGCAGTTGGTACAAAAACTCTTTTCCTGAACCATGAGCCCCTCCCTTCGGGTTTTACTATTAAGCCGTATTCTATGCCCGCCGTTTTTGCCTGTCAATGGTATCCCTTGGAATTGGCGTTCCCTCCCAAATAAAAAGGGGAGCCGAAAGGCTCCCCTTCACTGTAATCCTCAGTTACTAGCAAAACCACCTACCCGCAAGCCGCCAGCTTTGCCCGCAGCGCTTTGAGGTTGATGACGTCCTCCCGGTTATACTCCAGCAAAACGGCCAGGGCACGGCGGTCGTAATTGTTCACATACCGCCACCACCACCTCACCGCTTCATAGCCGTTCATCTCCGTCAGCCGTCTGTGTATGCCCAGCTGGCGCTCCACCGCCTTGAAACCGCCGCGCAGATTATTCCGCCAGCAGTCGTACATCAGGTCGTAATGTCTGAATATCTCCGCCAGGTCCACCCCCATCCGGCGCCGGATGAAGGGCAGGTCGAAGCGGCTGCCGTTATAGGTATAGATAACCTCCACGCCGGTTAATATCTCCAGCAGGCTGTCCGCCGAGATGTCCTCGCCCACCAGTTGAATAA
>JALHSZ010000024.1 GCA_022865485.1 Dehalococcoidales bacterium
ACATCCCCCCTCCGCCCGTACTCCAGGGCAATGCCACTGCCGGCGGATAGAACATCGACCTCTACGCCGTATTCCTCTTCGAACATCGGTTCCAGGTAGTCCCAGAGTCCGGTGTCATAGAGGCTGGTGGTGGTGGCCATTTTCAGTCGCGGCTGACCGCAGCCGACAAAGCCAATCAACAGGCTGGCGATTACCAGCGCGGATAGTATGACGGTTATTAGCTTTCTATTCAATGGGTTCTCCTTATAAATTAGTTCAAGCCATGCGCAAATAAAAAGCACCTCGGAGGAGGTGCTCGACATGCCATTGCCGTCAGCATGAGCGCTCTCCTTTCCTAACACGGGAGGCATCGCCGTTTCCAGCGATACCCTATCGGCCTGTCTCCGTAGCTAAAGCTTTAGGGATTACAGGCTCGGAGAGGGTATTTAGTTTTTATTTGGCATTATGGTATCACATCGGTTGGGGGTACGCAAATGGTTTCGTTTCCTTGACGCTAACGGAAGCGCTCTGCTAAAATCCACTCGGTTACCCCTCTTTTTTACGGAGATTGGTTTTCTGCACTTGCGAAGGAGGTCTGTTATGGCAATCGACTATAAGAAAGAAGGCCGGGTCGCCATTTTCACCATCAATCGCCCGGAGGCGATGAACGCTATGAACATGGAGACGATGGGGGAGTTCCGCCAGGCGATTATCGACTTCCGGGACGACCCCGAGCTCTGGGTGGGCATCGTCACCGGCGCGGGGGAGAAAGCCTTTTGCGGCGGCGCCGACATCAAGGACACCCTGCCCTTTATGCAAAAGCATTCGAGGGACGCCTGGTCTTTCCCGCCGAGCATAATGCGGGGGCTGGAATTATGGAAGCCTTTGATTGCCGCCATCAACGGGATGGCGCTGGGCGGGGGGATGGAGATCGCCCTTGCCTGCGACATACGGATTGCTGCCGAGAACGCCCGCCTGGGCACGCCCGAGGTAGCTCTGGGGCTGATTCCGGGGTGGGGGGGAACGCAGCGGTTGCCGCGGGCTATTCCCAAGTGCAAGGCGGCGGAGATGCTGCTCATGGGCAAGCCGATAGACGCCCAGGAAGCCTACCGCATCGGTTTGGTGAACAAGGTGGTGCCGCAAGCCGAGCTTATGGCTACGGCTAAAGAATGGGCGGAGACTATCTGCCAGGCGGGACCGCTGGCGGTGAGGGCGGCTAAGGAAGCCATGCTCAGGGGCTGTGATATGACTTTAGAGGATGGCCTTCGGTTGGAGAGTTCGCTGGTGGCTTATGTTTTGGCTACCGAGGACTTCGCCGAGGGCATCAAGGCTTTCGTGGAGAAGAGAAAGCCGAACTATAAGGCAAAATAAACTAAGGAGAGGAGCACATAATGGAAATCAAGAAGGTCGGGGTGGTGGGTTGCGGCTCTATGGGCGCGGGCATCGCTCAGCTTTGCGCTCAGTCGGGCTTTCCGGTGGTGGTATCGGAGATAAACGACGAGTTTTTGAAAAAGGGACTGGGCTTTATCGATAAAACGTTAGCCAGGAGCGTGGAGAAGGGCAAGCTAACACAACAGGACAAGGACGCCATAATGGGGCGCATCAAGGGCACCACCAGCACTAAGGACTTCGCCGATTGCGACCTGGTGATTGAAGCCGCTATCGAGAGTCTTGACCTGAAGAAGAAGATATTCGCCGAGCTGGACGGAATATGCCCCAAAGGTGCCATCCTGGCGACCAACACCTCCTGCCTGTCTATCATCGACATGGCGATAGCGACCAGGCGGGCGGACAAGGTGGTGGGGTTGCACTTCTTTAACCCGGCACCGATTATGAAGCTGCTCGAAATCGTCAAGACCATCGCCACCAGCGAGGATACGATGGCTATCAGCCAGAAGTTCGGCGAGAAACTGGGTAAGACCACCGTTGTCGCCAAGGACGCGCCCGGCTTTATCGTCAACCGTCTCTGGATACCCTTCCTGCTCCACTCTATCCGCCTCTACGAAGAAGGGGTCGCCAGCCGCGAGGATATCGATAACGCCATCCAGCTGGGCTTGAACTACCCGATGGGCCCGCTGACCCTTTCCGACATGGACGGCATCGACGTGGTCAAGTTCGTTTCCGACGCTCTCTACGAGCAGCTTAAAGACCCCCGCTACATCACGCCGACGCTGGTGGACAAGATGGTGGCGGCGGGGTGGCTGGGGCGCAAGACGGGCAAGGGTTTCTACGACTACAGCAAATAGAATCCCACGCTATACATAGAGCCAATATAGATATATTTAGCCAGGTTTGAAGGAGGCACTTTTATGACCGAGGTGGTAATTGTCAGCGGGGTGAGAACGGCTATCGCCAACTACGGCGGTGCCTTGCAGAATACACCGGTAATGAAGCTGGGCAGCATCGTCATCAAGGAGGCGCTGAAGAGGGCGGGGCTGCGCCCCAAGAAGGGCTCGCCGGACGCGGGCTTTGTGCCCGTGGCGCTCAAGGGCGACGAGCTAATAGAATTGGAGAAGAAATACTTCGACTGGGACAACTCGCTGAAAGAGGTGCGGGTGGACGAGGTCATCATGGGCAACGTCCTCCAGGCGGGGCAGGGGCAAAATACCGCCCGCCAGGCGGCTATCTATGCCGGCATCCCCAAAGAGGTGAACGCCTACACGGTGAACAAGATTTGCGCCTCGGGGATGAAGTCGGTGGCTCTTGCCGCCCAGGCCATCAAGGCGGGCGATGCCGAAATCATCGTCGCTGGCGGCATGGAGAACATGAGCGCGGTGCCTTACTACCTGCCCAGCGCCAGGTGGGGGGCCAGGATGTTCAACGCCGAGATGGTGGACGGCATGGTCTATGACGGGCTGTGGGAGATATTCTATAACTACCACATGGGTCTGACCTCGGAGAATATCGCCGATAAGTACGGCATCACCCGCCAGGAGCAGGACAAGCTGGCCATGCTCAGCCACCAGAGGGCTTGGGCGGCGATAAAGGACGGCACCTTCCGCCAGGAAATAGTGCCCGTCGAGGTCAGGGTTAAGAAAGAGATGAAGCAGTTCGACACCGATGAGCACCCCAGGGAGACCGATATGGAAGCGCTGGCCAAGCTGCCCGCAGTATTTAAGAAGGACGGCTCGGTGACGGCGGGCAACGCCTCGGGGATAACCGACGGCGCCGCCGCCATGGTGGTGATGTCGGCGGATAAGGCGAAAGAGATGGGCTTGAAGCCGATAGCCAGGGTCAGGTCCTACGCCTCGGGGGGCGTCGACCCTGCCTACATGGGGCTGGGGGCGGTGCCTGCGGCCAGGAAGGCGCTGAAGCTGGCCGGAGTCGAATTAAAGGATATAGACTGCATAGAGTTAAACGAAGCCTTTGCCTCTCAGGCTATCGGGGTGATGAAGGAGCTGGGCATCGGCACCGATAAGGTGAATCCGCACGGCAGCGGTATCTCGCTGGGGCACCCTATCGGCTGCACGGGAGCCCGAATTCTGGTGACCCTGATGCACGAGATGACGCGGCAGAATTACCAGCTGGGGTTGGCGACGCTGTGTATCGGCGGGGGGCAGGGGATGGCGGTGGTCTTAGAGAGAAGCTAGGCTATTTACCCCGCTTGGCGTAGTCGGGGCACCAGGTAGCGTTGGGCCTTTCGGGTCGGTGACAGGTGCTGCGCCAGTCCCATTTGCAGCTATCGCAGAGGAATATATGCATTCCCAGCGTCTTCTTGATTCTAATCTTGAGCTTATCGCCCCAGGAGGGCTTAATCTTGGTTTTCATAACATACCCGATGTTTGTATAAAATATATCAGATAGAGTGCTATTTGGCAACGATTATGATAGAATGGGGCGTGTTTATACAAAGGGGGAAGGGATAATGGCTGTCCCGAGGAAGAAAAAAGAGAAAAAGGCGGTGGCTCAAGGGGTGAGGAGGGGAGAGCGGCTAAATATTGAGACGGTCACTTACAAGGACCTGGTCTGGGTCAATATTGAACAGCCGGCAAAACGGGAGATAGAGTATCTGGCTCAAACTTATTCTTTTAACCAGCTTGATTTGGATGATTGCCTCAGCCGAAGGCAGCGCCCTAAGATTGACGAATATGGAGACTATATTTTCGTGGTTCTCCATTTCCCCAAGTGGCACAAGGATGTCCAAATAGCCCGACCGAGTCAGGTTGCCATGTTCATTGGCCGAAATTATGTGGTGACGGTTCATGCCGGCGAACTCACACCCCTAGTTAAGTTTTTTGAATTGTGCCGTGACAACGCCGTGATGCGCCAGAGGGCTATGGGCAAGGGCTCTGCTCTCCTTGCCTACCGCATCATTGACCTCTTAGTTGATTACTGCTTCCCCATTATGGATAAAATCTTGAGTAATATGGAGAGCGTGGAAGACAAGGTCTTCGATGAGAATATTGAAGCCTCAAATGAGATAGCCGTGCTACGGCGGGATATTATCGCGCAACGGCGCATCATCTGGCCGCTGCGCACCGTTATCGGCGAGCTAGAGACTAAGCTGCTGAAGTTCACCACTATGGATATGAGCGTCTATTTTGGCGACCTTCTAGACCATCTTAACAAAATCTGGGATACCCTGGAGGAGTGCAAAGAGGTCATTGAGGTATATAAGGACAGCGATTATGTTTTAAGCACAGAGCGCATCAACCGGGTGATGCGTATCTTAACCATTTTCTCAGCCATTATATTGCCCTTCCTGGTGATTTCTAGCATTTTCGGGATGAATGTCCATTTGCCCGGCGGGCTGACGAATGGCAGCCCCCTATCTTTCATCTCAGTGTTGGCGTTAATGGCCCTGATTGCTGGAGGCATGCTCTACTTCTTTCACCGTAAGCGCTGGATTTAGAGATGAAGGTCTCGCACCGACTGCTTATTATCGCTGCCCTCTTTGTCACCTGTTTTATCACCGCCAACATAATCTCGGTCAAGATGATAAGCCTGGGTCCTTTTATCGTCTTCGCCGGCGTCTTTGTCTTCCCCTTTAGCTATATCTTCGGGGACGTGCTTACCGAG